>JAJRPU010000104.1 GCA_024280615.1 Bacteroidota bacterium
CAACTACTGCATGCTAACTTACTTGATGGCTCAAGAACACGACCCGCTACAAGCATTGTCAACAACCTGTGCCACTTGTCAGACCTACCACCATACCTTCCCAACACCTCCCTTATTGCCTTGACCACAACCGCTATGTCGCCACCACTGATACTACACACATGCTTGGCTCCCTTCAAAGACTGGATAGCTTGGTTAATAGCCCAGTCTATGCTCCTGCCTTCATTGTTGGCTATCCTAACGTAGTGCTTCAATTTCTCTATGTAGTCCCTGTCAACATCGCCTAAGGTTCGTTCATACTTCCTGTCTACCCATTGTCTCTTTATGCCGTTCCATTTCTTTGAAGTGATATACCATTTTTCGTATCCCTTGGCACCCAGTCTTTCCACGAACCATCGTCTTGGGTTGTTGGCACTTGCCTGTTTCTTAGTTCTGTTTATTTTTCTGCTCATAGTAATGCAAAGATAGGGCAAAAATCTTTTATAGAACCATTATTGTGGACAACAAAAACAAAAATTATAGTACGCAAAATTCTTGATATATCGCCAAAACCCTTGATATTACTAAGATTAGCAAGGGTTAACTATTTGTAACTTGAGTCGTACTAAAAAACGTATTTTGCTTTTTAAGTGAAAAATGTTAATTTTGTATTTGTAGAATGTAACCTAAAAATTTCCATGTGAGGGAGCTTATTTATGTGCTTGGGTTGCTAAGTTTTTGCACGCAAGTGTATTCACAGAATGTGGGCATAGGAGTCCCTGCCCCCCATCCATCGGCTAAGTTAGAAATATGGGACACTACAAGAGGAATCTTGATACCAAGACTAACTACAGTCCAACGGGACATACGGATTTCTGCCCCTGCAACAGGACTAATTATTTACAACACGACGTGTAATGTATTACAGTATTGGGATGGGACACAGTGGGTCTCTTTAATCCCTTCTACCAAAAATGTGTCATCGGGGTGGTGCTCAGCACTCCTTGACTGGGACTATCGGATAGCTATTACTTTGACTAATCCTGACCCAACACCGCTAACAGATATTCAGATTCCAATATTTATCAATACAGCTTCTCTAATTGGAGCAGGCAAAATGCAAGCCTCCGGTGCAGATATTCGTTTCGTTGATAATACTTGTGGGCTTCTTCCGTATTACATAGAATCTGGCATTAATACTACAACTACGAAAATCTGGGTCCGTGTGCCGTCTATACCGGCTAATTCTTCCGTAACAATTTATATGTATTACGGCAATCCAACTGTGGGGTCTGCCTCTGACCCGAATGCAACCTTTCACTTTTGGGAAGATTTTAATGCTTTGACAAAATGGAGTGCTTTGCCTGGGACCGCATATAGCCTCTCGGGCGGCATCCTTACTGTTACTGGAAATGGCTACTTATATCTTAACTCGGCGCTGACTTTTAATGTCAATGATGGTTATATAGTTGAAGCTCGGGTTCGTTACTATCCCGTGTCCACAGGCTCGAATTATTCTGGAGTTCTTGAGGTTAATTCTGCACAACAGGGAGGTTGTGGTTCCAACGCTTGTGGGGAAGCAGTCATTCATTACATGAGACAGAATACTTCACAGACTGTAGCTTGGTGGGCAGGTAACGGAGCCACTACTTCTTACAACATAGGTTTTGCAAATTGCTGGGTCAGTGCAGACAACACTTGGTATGAAATAGGGTATAAAGTAACGCCAACACAGATAGTATTTTATCGTGATGGTTCCCAGGTTTGTACCTCTCCAACCTTTTCTGGATGGGCAAAAAATTTAAGATGGATAATAATAGGGCACTTTTGTTGTGTTTTAGATATCCAGGATACAGATTACGATTGGATACGTATCAGAAAAGCGGACCCGTCATCTGTAGGTGTCTCTCAAGGAGCTGAAGAGACCAATGTATGTGATTGAGGGCATTGAGAGCAGTTAAAAACATAACTAGAGCCTTGGTCTTTGAGATGAGTTGATATATCTTTGTGATAAAATAAAAGCAATGAGCAGATTTAAAGTTACGGTTATAGGTGGTGGAACTATGGGAAATGGGATTGCTCACGTCTTTGCTTTAAGCGGATATGAGGTTGCTCTTGTTGACGTGAGCGAGGAAGCCCTTCAACGTGCCCTTGCTACTATTGAAAAAAATCTTGGAAGACAGGCTAAGAAGGGAATAATTCAAGAGCAGGATATTCAAGCAACCCTTAACAGAATAACTACCTTCACGTCTATAGAAGAGGCAGTTAAGGAGGTCAGGCTTGTGGTGGAAGCAGTTCCTGAAAACAAGCAATTGAAAATTGAAATCTTTAAGAAATTGGACCAGAATGCCCCTGCCGATGCAATCCTTGCCTCTAATACCTCTTCAATACCCATAACCGAATTGGCTAGTGTGACAAGCCGTCCCGCCAAGGTTATCGGTATGCACTTTATGAACCCGGTTCCCGTAATGAAACTGGTGGAGGTTATACGGGCATATCAAACAGATGACCAGACCACTCAGTTTGTTTTTGAAACCGCCAGGGACCTTGGCAAGGTCCCTGTTGAGGTAAATGACTACCCGGGATTTATTTCCAACAGGGTGCTCATTCCGATGATTAACGAGGCTATTTATGCCCTGTGGGAAGGAGTTGCGGGAGTGGAAGAGATAGATACAGTAATGAAACTTGGCATGAATCATCCAATGGGTCCTCTGCAACTGGCTGATTTCATAGGGTTGGATGTTGTTCTTGCCATATTGGAAGTCCTTTACGATGGCTTTAAACAAGATAAATATGCCCCATGCCCCTTGCTGGTTAATATGGTAAGGGCAGGCAAACTGGGAGTTAAAACGGGAGAAGGGTTTTACGTATATAATGGGAAAGAAAAAGAGGTCTCTCCAGCTTTTCGCAAATAGTAAAATTTCTTAGTTTTGGAACCAGAGCACATAACAGGAAAAAATTAGGCTATGAGGAAAATAACACTTCTTTTAATTGGAGCGGTGGGAATAACAACAATGGCACAGATAACTGTATTGCCCGATAACATGCCTGTTCCGGGAACTGTCACTGTTTATCAGGTTGACACACTCGCTAGTCCCTCACTATGGACTTCACCCTCAAATTCATCTCAAACCTGGGATTTTACTACCATTGCAAATCATTTATTTGATACTACGGAGGTTTATGCTCCTGCTACAACAGGCTTTGATACTGCTTTCCCAACAGCATATTACGCCCTTCCTCAGGCTTTCGCCTTCGCCGAAGTGTTCGTGTTCTTCAGACGAGATACAATCGCTGGAACAGTTATTGACTCTTCTATCGGCATAGGTGGTTATCTTAACTTGGCACCATTTTTCACAGGATATATTGCAGAGCAGGCTGTTGACGGGGAGGAGTTTATTCACGCTCCACTGACCTATAACAACTTTGTGATTACCAACGGTCAGTATTCAATTAATATCAGTGATGGAGTGGGAATTGACACCATAGTTCATGTTTTTACTGAACGCCGGGATTCAGTGGATGCCTTCGGAACAGCAATAACTCCTGTGGGAACATTTAACGTCGTAAGGCTCAGCGGCTATCAAATCTTCAGATTAGAAGTGGAAGTCACCGGATTTGGAACATTTCCTTTAATTACGGATACTGTATTCAGACAGACATTCTTGACTGATTCACAGGGCATAACGATGCCTGTTGCTATGCTGGAAATCAACAATCAAAACGGAAATCTTATTAGAATTGCGAGAGTAATGGCTAACTTTAATAACATATTACCATCTGCAGGTTTCACTGCCAGTGATACAGACGTGCTTGTGGGCGAACCAGTGGTCTTTATCAACAATAGTTCAGGTGCAACCTCTTTTAAGTGGTATTTCGGTGATGGAGACTCAAGTATCCTGTCCACTCCACAAAAAATTTACAATACCCCTGGTGCTTATACCGTAACACTTATTGCTTATAATAACTCGGGTGCTGACACTCTTACCAAAGTTAACTACATAGAGGTGTGGGAAGCCCCGGTAGCAGACTTTACTTACTCTCCGGATACTCCAAAGGCAGGTATTGATACTATCTACTTTACAAACCTTTCCGCTAATGCAACTGCATATCTATGGAAGTTTGGTGATGGAACTACTTCCACAGAGGCAAATCCCAAACATATCTATCCCCTTGGTGGAAACTATAAGGTCTGGTTATATGCTAGCAATCCCGGTGGAACGGATTCAATAATGAAAACCATTGTAGTAGCAACGGTGGATAACATTACTACCATTGAGGAACTTGGCATTGAGATACATCGGGAAACACCTAATAAAATGGTTATCTTGTCCGCTTCATCTAAGAAGTTAAAAGTTAAGGTGTATTCCCTTGAAGGGAAAGAGATTGCCGGTGTGGTTGTTAGTGGTGATACCCGCATAGAGGTTCCTGTTCCACCAACGCCGGTATTAGTTGTTCTGTCAGAATCTGGTTTAATAGTAGAAAAGGTAGTTCGTTGATTAGGTTTTTGATATTGGTTCCTTTGACGTGTTTTGAGTTTGTTGAGTTCGTATCCGGTTATTTTTCTTCAAAATCAAGTGCTTATGATAAAGAAAATTTTGAGTTTCATAACGAAAGTGAAGATTGCTCCAAAGGTCAATCGCCTTGCGGAAAACATTAATGAAATAGCAGAAAAGACGCATGCAATTGAGGACATAGTTGAGAGAATAATTGACATTTCGGAAAGACAGCCTGATTTAGGCAGAGTTCAATATGTCAAATCGGAGTTAGCTGGTCTCCTGAAGGATTTCAGGATAGGGGGAATCAAACCGTCTGCTGTTGTTGTTTTAGGTGATGTTTCGCCCTCTGAATTATTCCTAATCAGCCAGGTGGCTTCAAACGATGCATTGATTGTAAATGTTAGGGAAGGACAATTATCAGCCCATAACCTTGCCTTCTATGAAGCATTGATAGACAGAATTCTCTATGGGAAACAGGAGTTTGCAATCATAGAAAGAGGCATGTGCATGAATGATAACTGTAAGAAAGTTGGAAAGATACTTAAAAAATATGGCAAAAGACATATTGACCTATTATGGTTCTCTTCATTAGGAAGTTATAGAGATTTCATTAAATGCCTGAAATGCTACGTTGGATTGCTAAGAAAGAATTCAAGAATTGTCTTATCTGGGATTAGAGCGGATAAACCCAAAGAGGGCAAGGAAGGAGCCAGAGTTTGGCATACTGTTAAGAAACTGTTTAAGTATCAAGAATATCTTGAACGAAATCCGAGCGAAGTGAGGAAGTATGTCGGTTCTGCTCTGGGAGGAGGACTTGGAGTTATAGTCTGGGACCCCAGAGATAATGTGCTTAAAACTTTGGGTATTGAGCTAGACACAAAATCAAAGAAAAAGACAAGCAAAGGGTCGGGGAAAACAGCTAAAAATCAGAAAAATTCGAAAAGCAAAACACGGAAGTCTCGCCCATCAGGCTCGTCCTCAAAAAATAAAAGGAAATAGTTATTAAGGAATCATTAGAGAAGCAGCAATGTAATCAGCATATAGCTTGCCGGAGCGGGTTAAGATAAGAGATTCGTTACAAAGACTTAGAAATCCAGAGTCTATGAACTCTTTAGCCTGTGCTACTAAATCGGATACATATCTCTCTGGAAAAACGGTTTTCAGCCACAAAAGATTAATGCCCCACATAGTCCTTAAGCCATTCAAAATGACTTCATTAAAAAATTCTTTTGTGGAGAGAGGAAATTCATAGGAAACAGAAGGAAAGGGAAAGGTTGTATGCATATATGCTTCTATCCATAGGTATATGTTTCTTCTGTTGATACGTCTCCATCTCATCAGTGCTAAATTTGGAGCAGTCCATGAGCCGTGGGCTCCAGGTCCAGCATTCAAGACATTATCATTAAGCCAATATAGAAGATTATGCTTGCTAAAAAAACTCTTTTCTAAGGCAAAATTGGATATTTCGTATTGTATATAACCCAGATTTTCAGATTTTTCAACAAGTATTGTAAATAATTCTGCCTGTTTGTTTTCATCAATAGATAGGATAGATTGCCTTGCCATGACGCCAAATAACGTCCGATATTCAATAGTCAATAGATATGCGGAAAAATGAGGGATTTCCAAGTTTTTCAGCAATTCCAACGTTTGAATTATTTCTCTGGAACTTTGGCTCGGCAAGCCATATATAATATCCACGGAAATGTTGGGAATGATTGGTTTTAACTTTTCAATGGTTAACAGTGCTTCTCTCGAAGAGTGTGTCCTACCTAAAAAACGAAGGTCTTCGTCATAAAAAGATTGAACACCCAAACTAACACGATTTATCGGAGAGTTTTTTAATAAACTGATTAGTTCTGTATTTACGTCCTCTGGATTTATTTCAATCGTCCATTCAGCATTACTATTAATTTCAAAGGTCTCACTAATATATGAAAACAAGTTTTCCAAGCATGATAAAGGCAAAAAAGAAGGTGTGCCACCTCCTAAATAAACCGTCTTGAGAATAGGATTAAATCTGTGCTTTAAATAAGCAAGTTCTTTTATAAGAGCAGAGCAGTATTGGTCAATCCATTTTCCGTTTGTTGTTATGTAAAAATCACAATATGGGCATTTTCGCCTGCAAAAAGGAATATGTATATACAGCCCTGTTTCAAAACTGTCCATTAACCAGTTGTGCTATTTTATCAATGCGGCGTTGGTGCCTGCCACCTTCAAATTCGGTCTCTAAAAACGCTTTTACTATCTGATGGGCAGTGTAAACAGGCACAAACCAGCCAGAAAGACACAAGACATTTGCGTTGTTGTGTGCTCGAGCCAGCCGTGCCAACTCCTCATTCCAGCATAGGGCAGCCCTAATATGCGGAAATTTATTCATAGAAATACAAATACCGTTTCCTGAGCCACAAATGGCTATTCCCAAGCCAGAAGAATCGTTCTTGAGAGCAGTTGCCAATTTGTGTGCATAGTCGGGATAGTCAACAGAGTCAAGACTGTATGTTCCCAAGTCTACAAACTCAATGTCGTTGCGTTTCAAATAATCAATAATGCCCATTTTAAGCGGGAACCCGGCGTGGTCAGATGCTAAGTAAACCTTCATCTTGTTCCTCATTTGTTACCCGAAAGATAGACACTATAGAATAATTCGTGGGGTGGTTTGGGAAAGGCAGGAATAGGTCTTCCTTTTGATTCTGTCCACGCTCTTGTTATTTCCGTTATACCCTTTTCTAACTTAACAAGTGGCTTTTTTAAGATAGACATCATTTTTGTTATGTCCGGCTTGCGTCTTAATATCTCGCCCTCTTTCCTTGGTGGAATGATAACAATCTTAGAATTTGAGCCTATTATGGTTTTGATTGTTTCAGCAAGTTTTAGCATAGGTATCTCTTCGTCGTTCCCGATATTTATTGTCTCGTTAACCATCAGGTTCTGATAGTAAATCTTAAGTATGGCTTCAATAGTGTCTGAGATGAAACAGAACGTTCTTGTTTGGGAACCGGGACTGTGAACAGTGATTGGGTCTCCTGTCAGTGCTTGCTGGATAAATTTACTTATTACAAAGTCACTGCTCTGGCGTGGTCCATACGTGTTAAAAAACCTGAAAATAGTATATGGGAGTCCAAATTCCTGTCCATAGGTTCTAAAGATTACTTCAGATATATTCTTTACTGCTGCATAAGGCAGTCGGGCATTGATTGGAGTCGTTTCTTCTCTTTGTGGAACTTCAAATGGGTCCCCATACACTTCAGAAGAAGAAGCGTAAAAGACTCTCTTTACCCTGTGAGAAACACATAACTTTGCTATGTTTTTGGCACCCTCAATGTCTTCCAGTACCAATAGAGGGTTATTTAAAGTCCTTTCAACTCCAACCACAGCAGCAAAGTGAAAAACATATTCTGGTTCATATTTTTTAAAGACCTGTTCAATGCTCTTATAATCGTTCACATTGGCATGTTCAAAAGCCCAATTTTTTAACTCAGGAGATGGTAAGTTTTCTGTCTTGCCAGTTAACAAATTATCAACAATGATAACAAAATTGCCTTGGTCGGCTACTAACGCTTCTGCCAGAGAACTACCTATGAATCCTGCCCCTCCAGTAATTAAGATTCTTGCCATGTTAAAAAGTAAAGATACAGTTAAATACCTAAGTGTCCAAATCAATCACTCTCTAAAAGAGAAAGTAAATAGTCTCCATACCCACTTTTGCTCAGTTGTGAGGCTAATTTTCTAAGTTGGTTGGCATCTATCCAACCCTGTCTGTAAGCCACCTCCTCAACACAACCAATCTTGAATCCTTGTCTCTGTTCAATTATTTGCACGAATTGAGATGCCTGCATCAACGCATCAAATGTTCCGGTGTCCAGCCAAGCAGTGCCTCGTGGTAAAATCTCTACTTTTAGTTTGCCCCTTTTTAAATATTCCCTATTGACGTCTGTGATTTCCAGTTCCCCACGTGCAGAGGGCTTTATCCTTTTGGCGATTTCAACAACATCATTGTCGTAGAAATATAATCCCGGAATGGCGTAATAAGACACAGGTTCTTGAGGTTTCTCAATTAAATCCACCGGGTTGCCATCTTCATCAAAAACCACAACTCCATAGGGACGAGGGTCCTTTACTCTGTAAGCAAAAATGATTGCCCCGTCTGGATTGTAGCACCTTCTAAGTTGTCTGCCCATCCCTGTTCCGTAAAATATATTGTCGCCAAGAATAAGAGCAACGCTGTCATTGCCTATGAAGTCTTCCCCCAATATGAAAGCATCTGCTATACCCCGAGGCTTGTCCTGAACCTTGTATTGGATGGAGATTCCCCATTGGGAACCATCTTCTAATAGTCTCTGGAAAGCAGGAGTGTGTTCAGGAGTGCTAATCACAAGGAAATCCCTTATCCCAGCAAGCATTAATGTAGAGAGAGGATAGTAAATCATAGGTTTGTCATAGACAGGCATTAACTGCTTGCTCATTGCTAGTGTCAGTGGATAGAGCCGTGTTCCAAGCCCACCTGCTAATATGATTCCCTTCATGTTGCTAAGAATTTTTTTGTAGTAAAATTATGATTTATTTTTTGCGAGACACAAAATATGAGACAAACATAGAAGTAATAAGTCCGACAAGCAGGGAAACAAACCCTATGTTTATATCCCAGATGGTTGAGCCACTTTCAGTAAAAATTATTATGAACCTGATAAACAGTGCGATGTAGAAAAACATGATAAGTAGAACTATTGGTCTAAGGAAACGGGAGGATGCTATTATCGTGGCAGCATACAGAAACATGAGTATTGCCCACATTAGTGTTCCTGCAGGGTCCTTTTCAAGAGAGTAGCCTTTTAGCAAAGGGAAGTAATATAAACCAATTGTGGCGGCAAGCGAAATGCCCCAGAGCAAGGAGATAAACCGTGGTCTCATTACGCGCAAATTTATCAAATGACAAATCTACATACTCAGAATAGAACTTTAATCGCATATTGAACGTTGCTATTAGTAGGATAAAACTGACTTTATGGCAGTGACTCCAAAAACAATAGAGGACACAAACATTTTGCCTAAGGGAAAGGTTTATATTGAGACCTATGGATGCCAGATGAATTTCAATGATAGCGAAATTATAGCTGCTATTTTAAAGCATCATAAGTATGAAATAACCGACAAGCCGGAAGATGCCGATGTTGTTCTGCTGAACACCTGTGCCATTAGAGAAAAAGCAGAGGAACGAGTTCTGCAAAGAATAAAAGAATTATCGGCTTATAAGCGAAGGAATAAACCTCATATGCTACTTGGAGTTTTAGGCTGTATGGCAGAACGGATGAGAGACCAATTATTTGAAAAGGAAAAGCTTGTAGATATAGTTTGTGGTCCTGATGCATATCGTTCTTTGCCTGTCCTGATTGACGAAGCAGCCACAGGACAAAAAGCAGTTAACGTATTGCTTTCCAGAGAGGAGACCTATGAGGACATAATGCCTGTCAGATTGCATTCAAATGGCGTAACAGCATTTGTATCCATTATGCGTGGTTGCAATAATATGTGCACTTTCTGTGTTGTTCCTTTTACCAGGGGGCGGGAAAGAAGCCGAAACCCATATTCCATCATTAAGGAAGTTGACCAGTTGATAGAACAAGGTTTCAAAGAAGTTACGTTGCTTGGACAAAACGTTGATTCATACAGATGGACAGACCCAAACACTGGAGAAGTTGTTACCTTCGCAATGCTTCTTGAAATGGTTGCGAAGCGTTCTCCGTGGCTCAGAGTTCGTTTCTCAACTTCTCATCCAAAAGATATGACTGACGATGTCCTTGATGTTATGGCAAGATATCCTAATATCTGTAAGCATATTCACTTGCCAGTTCAATCAGGAAGCACGCGAATCCTTGAGTTAATGCGACGTGGCTATTCCCGCCAATGGTATCTCAACCTTGTTAGTAAAATCAGGGATGTTATTCCAGACGTCGCTCTCTCAACAGACATAATCGCTGGATTCTGCACTGAAACGGAGGAAGACCACAAACAGACCCTGTCACTAATGGAGGAAGTTAAGTTTGACCAAGCATTTATGTTTAGATACTCAGAACGCCCCAATACATATGCAGCACGCAAATTAAAAGATGATGTCCCACATGAAGTTAAAATCAGAAGGCTTAACGAAATAATTGACTTGCAAAGGAAACACAGCCTTGAACGAAACAAAACGGAAATAGGAAAGGTTAGAAGAATCCTTGTTGAAGGAAAGGCTCGTCGTTCTGAAAACCAGTTATTCGGCAGAACTACGCAAAACAAAGTGGTTGTCTTCCCAGCCAGAGACGACATTAAACCCGGAGACTACGTGGATGTCCTCATTGAAGACGCAACATCTGCTACACTGTTCGCAAACAAGTTCCGAAAAGTTCAGGATATTAACGAACCAGAAGCAGTTAACTGATGAAGCCACAACGTATCACCACGGACCTATTGCAGGAAGTGAAACGGCGCTTTGGAATAGTAGGTAATTCCCCCGCTATTAATGGAGCACTGGCAAAGGCTATTCAAGTAGCACCAACTGACTTGACTGTCCTTTTACAGGGAGAGAGCGGAGTTGGGAAGGAAGTTTTTGCCAGACTGATCCATAATCTTAGCAAACGCAGGCATAAGCCCTATGTGGCAGTGAACTGTGCCGCTATTCCCGAAGGTACAATGGACTCAGAACTGTTCGGACACGAAAAGGGAGCATTCACCGGAGCCTATGAGTCCAGAAAAGGTTATTTTGAATATGCCGATGGAGGAACTATTTTTTTAGATGAGATTTCTGAAATGCCATTGGAAACTCAAGCCAAACTACTGAGGGTTTTAGAAACTGGCGAGTTCATGCGAGTTGGCTCATCGCAAACCAGACACACTGATGTAAGAGTAATCGCCGCATCTAACAAGGACCTTGAAAAACTTGTTGAGGAAGGAAAATTCAGAGAAGATTTGTATTACAGACTTAGTGTTGTTCCTATTCATATTCCGCCACTCCGGGAAAGGGGAGAAGACATAATTATGCTATTTAGAAAATTTGCAGCCGATTTCGCATCAAAATATGGCACTGAACCACTTGAACTAACACCGGATGCAGAGGAGTTCTTACTTCAATACCCGTGGCCCGGAAACGTTAGACAACTCAAGCATCTGGTTGAACAGCTAACTGTTCTTCTGCCGGATAGAATTGTAACCAAAAAGGTCCTTGAAGAAAATCTTCCCCGAAGGAACAATATATTGCCTGCATTGAGAACAGATGAACTATTACCTATTGTTTCAAAGGACCCGTCAATGGCAATGACTGGCATTATCGGAAATGCAGTTGATATGTTACCCATATTGTTCAGGATGTATAATGACATTCAGGAAATTAAAGGTCTTGTTGTTGACCTGTGGGACCAAGAAAGGCAAAGAACCCAGCTGCCGCCTTCTGAGAGTGCGGAAACGAAAGAGGATGATGAAGTGATTCCAATTGAGGAGATGGAAAAACGCCTTATTATCAAAGCATTGAAAAAATTTAACGGGCGACGCAGGGATGCAGCTAAAGCACTGGGAATATCGGAAAGAACCCTGTATCGTAAAATAAAAGAATATAACATTGAAGTTTAAAATTGCATTGGGAGGATTAATACTGTTTCTCTGGACCTGTGGGGTCTATTCCTTCACTGGAGTTACTTTTCCACCTGAAGTCAAAAGCGTCTATGTGGCACCTATTGAAAACATTGCAGCCAATTCACCATCTCAAATTGAATTTCTTCTAAATGACGCTATAAAAGATAATTTCCTTAAGTTTTCTGAGTTAAATCTGAGCAATTCGCCAGCAGACCTGAATCTGTATGTAAAAATAACTTCCTATAACATATCATCCGTTGCACCTTCCCATGACCAAGCCTATCAAACCCGCGTAACAATGCAAGTTTCAACTAAATATGTTCAGAGGGTTCCGGAAGAGAAGGAGTGGACGCGCTCTTTTAGTCGCTTTGTTGACATTCCAGCGGACAAAGAACTTGCACAAGTAGAACAACAGGTTATTGAAGAATTGGTCCGTCAACTGTCAAATGATATATTTTATGGAGCAGGACAGGATTGGTAAAAGAGGATTTCTACCGGAGCCCTATTCTAAGGAATATGCTTACAAATGGCTTGAGAAATGTCCTTATGATACAATTATCCATTTAGTAATTTGCTTAAACGCTTTAAATGAAGGCAGACCACCCCCAGAAGAACATGTTATCTTCCTTAGTCCTTTCCTGAGAAAGATGTTAGCCGAGAAATGGTATGAACACATTATAGAACGTCAATTGAAGATATATTTCCCGGATGTTTTTGAAGTTTCCAATCAAGAAATGCCTCAAAAGACACAGGACGAAGAAGTAGCTATTGTTGAGAATGGCGAAGAGAACAAAGGACCTGTGGAGGAGAAAGAAATTGAACAAATAGACTTGACTGCTGAAGATGTGGAAACTCAGGCAGAACAAGTGGGAACTGTTATTGAAGAGTCCCAAAGAGAGGAGGCATTAGAAACCAAAGAATCCGCTCAACCTAAAATAGGAGACGAGAAGAATCAGGAAGATGTAGAACACGAAACAGCAGAAGACTTAGGATTGCCCGAGGAAGTAGAGAAACAGCAGGAGAAGGACATTACCCAAACAGAGCAAGACCCATTTGCACAAGAAAGAACCTTTTTTGAATGGATAGAATTTTTGCTTTCAAGGCATCCTGTAAAGGAAGACACAAAAGAAAAACAAGGGGCGGAATCAAACAACGACCAAATCAGTCAAATAAAACAAATGCTTGAGCAACTATCACCCAAAAAACAAACGGACAAAACTCAAAAAACAACCATTGTAAGCGAGCGTCTGGCTCAAATCTATGAGCAACAAGGGCAATGGAAAGAAGCATTGGAAATCTATAAAGCCCTAACTTTGCAAAAGCCAGAAAAAAAAGATTACTTTGAAAAGAAAATTGAAGAGCTTAAACGCAAAATAAGGGAGTGATGTACACGTTCTTAGCAATTTTGGTGGTGATAGCAAGCATTCTGCTAATAGCAGTGGTGTTGATTCAAAACCCCAAGGAAGGAGGCTTATCCGCCGGGTTTGGAGCAGGATTCTCTCAACAAGTCTTTGGGATTCAACAGACTGCAGATGTTCTTGAGAAAGCCACTTGGTCAATAATGGGGTTCATTGCCGCAATGGCAATAGTTATGTATTTTGTCTTGCCAAGTCAGGCACCACAATCTGTTCCGGAACCAGTAGTTCCAACAACGACAACCCAAATGCCTGTTAACAATATCCCGACGCAAGGTCCGGTTCCCGTTCAGCAAGGACAACAGCAAACCCAGCAAGGTGGTCAACAACCCTTACCACAGCAAGGACAGTAATTTTGAGCCCTGATAAAACAATCGGGAATTTATGTCCGAGAGGAAGAGAGTGGTTAGTGGAATCAGACCAACGGGAGACTTGCATTTGGGCAATTACTTTGGAGCCATTAAGAACTTTATTGAATTGCAAAACAAGCATGAATGCTACTTCTTTGTTGCTGACCTGCACGCACTCACTACTCACCCTAATCCAGAGAACCTTGCACAAAATGTTAAACACACTCTGGTTGTCTATTTAGCCAGTGGAGTGGACCCGGACAAAGCTACCCTGTATGTCCAAAGCGATGTGCCCGAAATACCTGAACTTTATGTCTATTTGAACATGATTGCTTATAAAGGAGAACTGGAAAGATGTCCTACATTTAAGGAAAAAGTCAGGCAACACCCAGATAATGTAAATGCCGGATTGCTTACATATCCTGTCTTAATGGCAGCAGATATTCTCATTCACAGAGCCCATTACGTGCCCGTTGGGAAAGACCAAATTCCACACCTAGAACTGACCAGAACCTATGCTCGCAGATTCAATAATCTATATGGAGTTTCTGTGTTTCCGGAACCAGAACCCTATCATTTCTTAGGAGAACCCATAAAAGTTCCCGGCTTAGATGGAACACCTAAAATGTCAAAAACAGGTTCATCAGAAAAGGGAGTGATTTTTCTTACTGACTCACCAGAAGTAATACAACGAAAGATAATGCGGGCAGTAACAGATAGCGGTCCACAACAACCAAATATGCCTATTTCAGAACCAATTCAGAACCTTTTGACCCTGCTGAGGCTCGTAGGTGGAGAAGAAGAGGCAGACTTCTTCGTGGAACAATACAAAAAAGCCACTATTAGATACGTTGACTTGAAAAAAACACTTGCTCAGAAAACAATTGAGTTTCTTAAACCAATTCAAGAAAGAATTCAAGAGTATGAAAACAATCCACGATTGTTAAAGCAAGTGGTGGAAAAAGGCATTGAGAAAGCCCGAGAAAGTGCCCGTAAAACAATGGAACTGGTCAGAGATGCTATTGGAATCCGTAAACTGTATTAAATGGCTAACATTGAGAAAAAGGGAAAGTTAATAGCAATTGCAGGAAACATAGGAAGCGGAAAAACCTCTCTTGCTAAGCTTATTGAAAAATATTTTAGATGGAATGTTTTTTATGAATTGCCAGATGACAATCCTTACATTTTTGATTTTTATAAAGACATGCGAAGATGGTCCTTTCACTTGCAAATATTTTTCCTGCAACAACGATTTAATCACGTTATGCAGATTATTAAACAACCTGGAATTTCAGTTATTGACAGAACCATTTATGAGGATGCTTACGTCTTTGCTAAAACATTATACGAAAAAGGGCTTATGGACCCAAGGGACTACACAACTTATACTCGTCTTTTTGATGCGATGGTTGAACTCATCCCTTATCCGGATGTAGTAGTTTATCTCAAGGCGTCAGTGCCAACACTCGTGGACCAAATCTACAAAAGGGGGAGACCCTACGAACGATTCATAGATATTGATTACCTTGGAACTCTTAACGAAAACTATGAA
Organism: Bacteroidota bacterium; assembly: GCA_024280615.1. Classification (GTDB taxonomy): domain Bacteria; phylum Bacteroidota; class Bacteroidia; order JAADEI01; family JAADEI01; genus JAADEI01. Next base: position 15,404 of record JAJRPU010000104.1, read on the forward strand.
CAGTGGATTAAGGATTTTATGAAAAACCAAAGAACCAAAGTGATTATAGTTGATATGGATAGGACAAACTTTGTTGATAATAATGAGCAGAGGAATCAAGTTCTGGAACGTATAAGAACAGCCGTTCAGGGACTGTTTGATAAGGTAGTCGGAATCTGAATTCTATTGTTTGGCACAGGTTTTGATTATCTTATCTGGCAAATCCATGGTCATGAGAAAGATAAAGTTTTTGGTTTTGATGGTCTTGTGGATAGCGGGTTTGATTAGTGTCAGAGGGCAACACGTACGGTGCGGAACACCACCTTATCCCATAGTTGTTGGTCCTCAACAGGTTGCTCAATATGCAGACAATTATTATGTTATTACCGAGCCGTTGTCTGAGCCACATGTAAGTCTGATTATGGTTGCCGAGCCACACCGGTCCTTCGTTCAAATTTTCCACAGAGGAAAACTAATAGTTCAAGGAACAGCACCTATTTCTATAAAAGTCGTAAGACCGGGACGCTATAAAATCATAATTGGTTTGCCCGATGGGGCAGTGTGGAGCCATACAATCTTTGTACAACCCGGATTCAGATACATGATAGGAGTAACTGGATATAGCACACCACAACCGAAGCCAGCATATTATCCGGAACCAGTGTCTGATGCAGAATTTACGAGAATGCTACACCAATTAAAGAAAACACCCTTCTCTTCCACAAGACTCAGATTGCTCAGGTCAATGGCTACCGGACACTACTTCACAATCCATCAAGCGAAACTGTTAGCCAGAACATTTGATTTTGATTCCGACAGACTGGAAGCCTGTAAAATACTGTTCTATTACCTTGTGTACCCGGAAGATGCATATATGCTTGCTTCTGTGTTCACTTTTGATAGCACAAGAGAAGAATGGTTTGAATGGCTCAGGCAACAGGGGTATTAAGGCGATCATCCTATTCTCTGTTGTATAACTTTGACCTATGAAGCGAGTTATCTTCTTGCATGTTGTGGAACCTTACAGTGAACTTGAGCCTCTTGACGAGGGTTCATTGCCTGATGAGCCGTTTGACCTGTTTGCATTGTGGGCTAAGGAAGCCCTGATGAGTGTTGACATGCCGCATGCTGTGAGCCTTGCCACCGCAGACCCGAACACCGCAAGACCATCTTGCAGAATTGTATTAATCAAAGAGGTTACACCTCAGGGATTAAAGTTCTACACCAACTACCTAAGTAGGAAGGGCAAGGAGATTGAGAAGAATCCGCAAGGAGCAATGACTTTCTTTTGGATGCCTTTATACAGACAGGTGAGGGTGGAGGGAAAGATTGAAAAATTGCCTGCCGAGGAAAGTGATGTGTATTTCAATAGCCGACCGAGGGCAAGCCAGATTTCCGCATGGGCATCTCGACAGAGCGAGCCAGTGCCTTCAAGAGATGACCTTATGAAAAGATTTTTTGAGGAGGGGAGACGTTGGGAGGGTAAGCCTGTTGAGCGACCGCCTTGGTGGGGAGGATACATACTCATTCCCGACAGATGGGAGTTCTGGCAGGGACACCCATCCAGACTACATGATAGAATTGAATATGTGCGTACCGATAAAGGCTGGGAACGACGTAGGCTATTCCCATAGCCGGAAGGCAGACATTGTCAAAACATACGAATGCCTTTTAATTTAACTGATAAAGCCTGGAACCATTATTTAAAATACAAAGCAATTAAATTTAAACAGGTTGCTGTTGATGAAGTAGATGTTTATATTGTCATCCCTTCTTTTGCCGAGGGATATCCACTTCCTGCACTTAAAGCCCTTGCAGATTGTGATGTTACAACTCTTAAAGCGGAAGTTATAATTGTTCTTAATCTTCCACAGGATGCCACGGAGGAAGAAAAACTGAAACATAACAAGACAATAGAAGGATTAAAAACATTTAACCCACCACAGTGGATGAACCTAACTGTTCTGGACATGGGCGTTGTGCGTAGAAGAGGGGTTGGGAAGCCACGCAAATGGGGAACCGACCTTGCCATAACTAAGGCATATTTAACACACAATTTTAATGTTCCGGTTTTGTGGCTTGATGCCGATACAACAGTTAGTAAAAATTATGTCCTTGAAGGAGTGAGTGTGCTCAGAACTGCCGATATAGTTCATTACTTTTTCAAGCATAGATGTGACCAAACAAGTGAGTTTCTTAAAGGCAGGATTATCAAATATGAAGGCAGATTGAGATATCACAGATGGGCATTGCGACTATCTGGAATCCCTTGGAGTCCTTATTATATTGGCTCGTGTATTGGATTTAAAGCAGGGGCGTATGTTTCAGTGGGTGGCATTTCAGTGTCATATCAAGCAGGAGAAGATTTCTATTTAGTGCATAAGATAATTAAGCACGGCAAGTATGAAGAAATAACGAAAGCAACTGTTTTCCCGGAAGCCCGCCTTTCCAAGCGGGTGCCTTATGGAACAGGTCCCGCATTGGCAAAACAAAACTTAGATTATTACTATTCGCTTGAAAATTATGAAAAGGTTGGGAAGTGGCTAAGAGATTTAATTTGCGATTATCCATTGGACTATGATAGGCAACCGTTGTGGGTTAGAGAAAGCATAAACCAACGAAAATGGTTTGATTGGGTCCGGATTTCTAAGAACAGACTTGAATTTGTTCGTAATCTGTGTGGATTGCCTATTTTTAAGATGGTGAGGCGAGCAGGGGGCATGTCTTAGCTTGAAACGGAGAAATTG
>JAJRPU010000105.1 GCA_024280615.1 Bacteroidota bacterium
AGTATTGCCACTGGCAGATGCGATTCATTAAATGACCCGGGTGGCGGTGGGTTCCTGACAACATCAAGCCTCACTTGAAAGGGTGCCATGTATGATTTTGAACGCTCGCTTGTTGTGAGTAAGACAGTTTTCTTCAGTCCATCGCCTACCGTAGTGTCCAGTTTAGAGGCGAATCTGGACAGGACGGCATCCATATTCTTAACTATGGGATGTTTGTTTTTCATATCTGCATAAAGAATTGGAAAGAATATCCAAGGTCTGAGGACCTGTTGAGGCACTCCGCCCATTTGTCCCACTACCACAGGAATAGGTGCACAACGCATGTCTGCCACAAGTCCATAATGAACCCTAACTCCATATTTAAACAGTTGGTCATGCAGGTTGACGTCCGCCGGGACGGCAATGAACGCCCTGTCTTCATTGCGAAGACTATCCAACTGTGCAAATGCTCCCTCCACAAGCCACAAGATAGAGCCTCCATTCATTAAATACTGGTCAAGTTTGAATTTGTCCTGTTCCGAGAAAGGCATTGTTGGCCTGGCTACTACAACCACGTCAATTCGCTCATCTTTGGGGATTTCAAGCACTTCGGGAAGATTGACCCACACAACGCGATAGTCCCTGTTCAGTGTTCTAACAAGGTCTGAGATGTCTGGTTCGGTCAGTTCGCCGTGCCCTTGAGTGAATGCAATGGTTGGAGGCTCAACGATTAACAGGTCCCTTATTGCCCGTGCAATGTTGTATTCAATAAGTGCGATTGAGTTGTTCAGAGTGATTTCCGGTGGCAGTCCAGCCTGTTGAACAAGGAAATTGATTGCTTTGCTTCTGCCTTTGTAGTAGGCTATTGCCCCGGGAAATATGATTTTTTCCGTGACTCCCTCCGATGTTTTGACTGTCAGATTTGTTGGTTGAAGCCCTGCTTCCGCTAACTCTCTTATTACTTTTCGTTTTTTATCGTCTGTTTCAACGTCTTCAAAAGGGTCAATGAACTCATAATAAATCTTGTTTCCTGATTCTCGCCTGAAATTTTCAAGTGTGATATATATAGCATCTTGCAGTCTTCTGAATCCAGCAGGCAGTTCTCCTTCAATATAAACCTGTATGTATATTGGCTCGTCAATGTTTTGCAATAGGTTTTTAGTAACGTCGTTGAGGGTGTAGAGCTTGTCTTCTGTTAAGTCCCAACGAACATATAGACGTGTTGAGATAATGTTAATAAAGAAAAGGAATGTGATTAGTAGGACTGCTTGCCATTTCCGTTCTTGCTTCCACTTCTCATATTTGCTTTTTCGCCTTTCCATAGTGAGTCTTGCTCTTACAAACTTAATTACCTCTGGTTAAAACGGCTTGATTCCGATGTGCTTACTTATACTGTTTAAGGATTCGTTCCATCTGGCGTTGGGCTTCCCGTTTCTTAATAGATTCTCGTTTGTCATATTTCTTTTTGCCTTTCACAAGGGCTATTTCCAATTTAGCCCAGCCCTTCGGATTGATAAACAACCTCAAAGGAACAATAGTTAAGCCTTTTTCCTCAATTTTCCCAGATAACCTGTTTAGTTCGGACCTTCTGAGCAGTAGTTTCCTATCTCTATATGGGTCGTGCGTGGTGTAGCCTGCCTTATCATACTCGGCAATGTGCATGTTTTTAACGTATAGTTCGCCATCTTTGAAGTAGCAGAAAGCGTCCTTTATGCTTGCTTTCCCCTGCCTGATGGACTTTATCTCGGTGCCTTTTAGTTCAATGCCTGCAATATATTTCTCTAAAATTTCGTAGTCGTGATATGCCTTTCTGTTAACTATTTCAGGTGTGTTGGGTTGTCTGTCCATGGTCTCAATTGCAATTTAGGATTATTTCTGGCGTTTGTTCTGTGTTGCTAAGGTTTCCAGCCCTGTCCCTTATCTGTATTGAGAACGTTGTGGTGTCTGTGTTTCGGAACGGTCTGCAAGATATTATACCTATTATATCAATGACGGCAGTTGCTTTGATTCCACGTTGGGCTCGCAATTGGTCAACCAGCGGAAGCCTATATTCATAAGTGAATTCTGTTCTGTTGTCTGTGATGAACACATCTGGGATAGTATCGTTTTCGGGACGTCCTACGTCTCCATCGCCATCTGTGAATTCAAAGATTATCTTAAGGGTGTCTGTATCATCTCCAGTGTTAATGAATGTTTTGTTTAATGTGACGGACAGTATTTTAGGTTCTTTGGGGAATGGAGATTGCCTGTTACAAGAATTGATAAACAATGCAATGATGGTGCTTCCCAGTAGCCAACTAACTATTTTTCTGCCCATTCAATATGTTTTAATATGTATTCCACGGTCTTGTCTGGATGTTCCAATGGGAATAGGTGTCCGCCATTTGTTATAATAACTTTGGCATTAGGGATTTGTTCCGCCCACTTTGTGTTAGTGATGATATTATCATCTTTGCCGAAGATTACAGTAGTGGGACGGTCTATTCTAAGCAGGTGTCCCGAAAGGTCCTCCCTGTTTTTCATAGATTCCAGAGCGGTGATTAGTCCATAAGTGGAATAGGAGGAATTCATAAGGGTCCAAACTGTGTTTGTTAGTTCTGGATTGGTCAAATAGGTTTGTTTTGCAAGCATGGAAGGGAAATATGCTTTAAAGACAAAGTGTTTACGTCCTTCTTTAACCTGTTTAATTAGTCTGTCTCTGTTTTCTTTTTGTTCTGGTGAGTCGGCGAAGGGGTGAGTAGCCATAAAAATGAAAGACTTTGCCCATTGTGGGAAGTATTTTGCAATGTGGAAGGCGACGTATCCGCCCATGGAAAGACCAACAAAGTGGGCTTGTTGCTCAACTTCAGAGACAACCGATTCTGCCAGTTGCTTCAAAGAATAAGGATTTGGAACCCTGTCTTTAAAGATTCCAGAACCAGCATATTCAACTAACAGGGTTGCAACGCCCAGTTTGTTCAGTTCAACGGCAATAGGTTGCCAGAATCGTGAATCAAAGGGGAAGGGTGGCAGGAAGACAACAGGTGTTCCAGTCCCGAATCCTTTAATTATGGTAACCATAGGGCTATGAACTCATTTCGGAGAATATCTTGATTTTGATAAGCCGAATCATTTCTTCTGTGATGTCATATTTCTCAAGGTTCTTAAGGGCTTCTTGGACATCTTCTGTCTCAGCATTCATGAAGTAGTCATATATAAGTTCTTCGTCCGATGGGTCCATAACTTCATCAATGAAATAGTCAATGTTTATTTTGTTTCCAGCCATAGCCATCCTTTCCAGTTCGGAGAGCAGTTCGTCATATGACAGGTTAAATAGTTCAGCGATGTCATACAGTGGGATTCTTTTGTCAATGCTATTGAGAATGTTAATCCTGAGTTTAGATTTCTTGGATTTTTGTTTAAGAGAGAAGTCCATTGGTCGCTCAATCTCATGTTCCTCAACATGTTTCTTAATCAGGTCAATGAATGGTTTGCCATACTTTTCTGCTTTTGCCTTTGTTACGCCCTGAAGCATAGTCAGTTCCTTCATAGTAATGGGATAATAAGTAGCCATTTCTTCCAGAGTGGGGTCTTGGAAGATGACGTAAGGCGGAATGCCCTGTTCCTTAGCCATTTTCTTTCGTAGCATCCTGAGTTTATCCAGCAGGACGGGGTCAAGGACACTTCGTTGGCTGTTGAGAGAGACTCCGCCTGCTTCATAAGTGCGTGGCTCTGGAATGGTTATCTTAGTTGGATTCTTTAAGAATTCTTCTCCTTGTTCAGTTACTTTCAACACTCCATAATGTTCAATTTCCTTTTTGATAAGTCCGTCAACCACTCCCTTTCTGATTATAGCATGCCAGAAATAAGAATCTTTGTCTTTTCCTTTTCCGAAGGTGGACACTTTGTGATGTTCATATTGCTTGACTTCATAGGTGTTCTTTCCTCTTAATATATTAATAATGTGTAGGGCACGGTGCTTGCCCCCTGTCTCTTTAATAGTTTGTAAAATTAGTTTCATCTCATTTGTTATGTCAATATCTTTGCGAGGGTGAACGCAGTTGTCACAGTTGTCGCATTTGTCGTGTGGATATTTTTCTCCGAAGTAATTGAGAATGTATTTCCGTCGACATATTCCAGTTTCCACATAGCCAACAACTTCTTCCAAGAGCAAGTATCCCACTTCTCGTTCGTTAGTGCTTTTCTTTCTTAGCAGTTGCTCTTGTTTAACAATGTCTGTGTAACTGAAGAATGCTATGCATTTAGCGGGCAGTCCATCTCGTCCAGCCCGTCCTGTCTCTTGATAGTAACTCTCAAGGCTTTTGGGAAAGTCATAGTGAATAACGAATCTGATGTCCGGCTTGTCTATTCCCAGCCCGAAGGCTATTGTGGCGACGATTACCTGTGTTTCATCATTTAGGAACCTGTCTTGGCGAAGGGCTCTTTCCTTGGCTCCCAACCCGGCGTGGTAGGCTTCTGCTTTGATGCCGTTTGCCTGTAATATCTCTGCAACTTCTTCTGTTGTTTTTCTCAGTAGGCAATAGACTATTCCCTGTTGACCATCGTGTTCCCTGATGATTTGAATCACTTGCTTAATGAGTTGTTCTTTGGAAGGGCGTTGTCTCACTTCATAGTAAAGATTGGGTCTGTTAAAGGAATCAATAACGAAGACAGGGTCTTTCATTCCCAGATTCTTGACTATGTCAAGCCTGACTTTGGGTGTTGCCGTGGCGGTCAGTGCCATAATGGGAATGCGTCCTTGTTCAAGGCTATCAATCATAGGGCGGATGTTGCGATAATCGGGGCGGAAGTCGTGTCCCCATTCGCTTATGCAGTGTGCTTCATCAACGGCAACAAATGAAATTTTAATGTTTTTAAGGAAGTTAAGAGTTTCTTCTTTGCCTAAGGTTTCAGGGGCGATGTATAGCAATTTTGTTCTGCCTGATTCAAGGTCTTCAAGGACTTTGCGTCGTTGGGCAGTGGATAGAGAGGAGTTAAGGAAATGAGCGTAACTGTCCTTAGCCATAAAGGACCTGAACAGGTCAACTTGGTTTTTCATTAGGGCAATCAAGGGCGAGATTATAATTGCCGTTCCATCCATCAGAAGGGCAGGCAACTGATAGCATAAGGATTTGCCTCCTCCCGTGGGCATCAGGACAAACACGTCGTTCCCTTCCAGCAGAGCCCTGATTGCTTCCTCCTGCTTTCCCTTGAATGAGTGGAAGCCAAAGTATTCACGCAGAGCCTTTAGTAGCGTTTGTTTGTCTATGTTAACCGTCTTTTTTTCAGTTATTGTCGTCATTTGTGTGTCAATTGTGTGTATAAAAATAAGATAAAATCTTTAAATCAAGAAACGTGTACCTGTTGCCTGTTCAGGAATTGTTCCAGAGTTCGGGCTCTGTTCTCCCAAGTGTGTTCCAATGCCAGTTCCATTAATTGTTTTTTGAATACTTCGTCGGTGCTTTTTTCCAGTGCTTGTTCAATGGCTTGTTTGAGCCCCACGGTGCCGTCTCCTGAAAACACTTCGGGAAACTGAGTGCATTCAAGCATTTCGGATGAGACAACAGCCGGCTTGCCAGAAGCGAAATACTCAAACAATTTGAGCGGTGATGTGGTCTTAGCTATGGAACCCGGTTTGAAGGGAATCCAACCAATAGTGTAGTATCTGACATAGGCAGGAAGCACTGCATATTCAATACGACCAGTCCAATAAACATTGTCTCCACGCAATGGAAATTTATTAATTCCATAAAGCGGACCAATGAATAGAAATCCAACGTCCTTCATAATATTGATTAGGTCTTGGATGACTTCAAACCATAGCCACGGGGCTATCGCTCCGTGATAACCTACAATAGCAGGATATTTCTGCAAGAATTCTGATAAGTCTTTAGCAATAGGAACTTCCGGTGGGTTCTGGAAATGCTCAACCTCCACGCCATTAGGCAGATAGAGAACTTTCTCTTCAGGGAATCCGTCATTAATTACTTTGTCCATTAATTTCTTGGCAGTTACAATAACAAAGTCACTGTTTTGGGCTTTTACCATATGATTATATAAATGTATCAACTCTTCTGTTCTATGTCCAGATATCTCACTATGCAAATCATCAACAAATTCGTATACAATTACTTGTGAGTCATTTTTGGTTGAGTAAATAGTTTCAGGTTTATAAGGGTAGCAAGTGGAGTATACTATGCGGATAATTTTGGGGAGAGAATATAGTATTTCATCTGGACCGGTCAGATATGTGTTTGTACTCACTTCATAAAACTCTTTTGGAGGGACTCCGAAGTCTGAATAAAGGGAAAGAAACCCAATTTTTCCCATTGCCAAAGCCATATGTTGAGGGCGCTGCAATAAATTTCCAGCCCATGAGATAGTAGGTTCCAACAAGTAAGTACCTTTGGTTTTCTCAGATAAATTTTTTATGTCATTCCAGTTTCTCTTAACAAGCTGTGAAAGCATATTTTGATTATATGGTTTTGTCCCCCGTCCCCTTAGACGCCAGTAAAGGGGTGCAAGAATATTGTATAAAGCAGGTTTTGAGCGAACCAAGTTCTTTATTTGTCGTAACACCGTCATTAATGCAGTTCTTTTGGGACTTTTAAAATACAACGTGTTTCTTAAAGATAATGTTCTAATGCATAGGGTAGAAACCGTAGAAACCAAAGACAGTGGCTTTATCGTTGCTTTTTAATGAAAGAAGTAATTCGGACAAATGCCTGCTTTTAAACTTGTTGCTCCATACAAGCCAGCTGGGGACCAGCCACAGGCAATAAAAGAATTAGTTGATGGAATCAAAAGGGGGGAGAAAGCTCAGGTATTGCTTGGCGTAACAGGCTCAGGAAAAACTTTTACAATTGCTAATGTTATTGAGAAGGTCCAAAAGCCAACCCTTGTAATAACACATAACAAAACACTTGCTGCACAACTATACGGTGAGTTTAAGCAGTTCTTCCCACATAATGCAGTGGAATACTTCGTGTCTTATTATGATTACTATCAGCCCGAAGCGTATATCCCAGAAGCCGACTTGTATATTGAGAAAGATGCAGGCATTAATGAAAACATTGACAAATTACGGATGCAGGCAGTTTCCTCATTGCTCAGTGGACGTCGTGACGTTATTGTCGTTGCAACCGTTTCAGCAATTTATGGAATGGGTAATCCAGAAGAATTCAAGAAAAACATTATCAGGTTGAGGGTTGGGCAGATAGTGGATATAAATCACATATTATTGAAGCTTATCAATGGAATGTATTCCAGGGTGAGTGGACAACTTACAAGGGGAACCTTTAGAGTTATTGGCGATACAATTGACATATTCCCTGTTTATGGCGATTACATTATCAGGATAACCTTTTGGGGCAATGAGGTTGAATCTTTAGAGCATTTAACGATTGATATGCGAGAACGCATTATGTCCTTTGAAGAATTAGCTATCTATCCAGCTAATATGTATCTTGTTCCCGAGGGGATGCTTCAAGCCATTTTGGAAGAAATAGAGAAGGACCTTGAGTCGCAAGTTCAGTTCTTCCTTGAAATGGGAAGGAAATTAGAGGCACGACGCCTAGAAGAGAGAGTTCGCTATGACCTTGAGATGATTAGACAGCTTGGGTATTGCAACGGTATTGAAAATTATGCCAGGTATTTTGACCGAAGGAAACCCGGTGAGCGTCCATTCTGCCTGTTAGATTACTTTCCAGATGATTATCTAATGGTTATAGATGAAAGCCATGTAACTATTCCTCAGATTAGGGCTATGTATGAGGGAGACAGGAAACGAAAGCAAACACTTGTGGATTATGGGTTTAGGCTACCAGCAGCGATAGACAATAGACCGTTGAAATTTGAAGAGTTTGAAAGCTTGATTAATCAAGTTATTTTCGTATCTGCTACGCCAGGGGACTATGAACTTGAAATGACTGGTGGTGCCTTCGTGGAACAGGTAGTTAGACCAACGGGACTGTTAGACCCAGAAATAATAGTTAAACCCACAGAAAATCAAATAGACGACCTGCTTGAGGAAATTAGAACAACTATTGAACGGGGAGATAAGGTGATAGTTACCACACTAACAAAACGGTTCGCCGAAGAATTGACGAAATTCTTAAAAAATCACGGGATTAAAGCAGAATTTATCCATTCCGAGGTGGATACACTTGACAGGGTGGAGAGATTGAGAGACTTGCGAAGTGGCAAATTTGACGTTATTGTGGGCATTAATTTATTGCGTGAAGGTATTGACCTGCCCGAGGTGGCTCTGGTGGCTATCCTGGACGCTGATAAAGAAGGATTTTTAAGGTCAGAACGTTCTTTAACACAGATAGCAGGACGAGCAGCAAGAAATCCAAGGGGTAGAGTAGTCCTATATGCCGATAAAATAACTCCTGCAATGCAACGCTTTATTGACGAAACTAATCGACGCAGGACAAAACAGATAGCCTATAATAAAAAATATGGTATAACTCCCCAACCAATTAAGAAAGGAATGGCTTCTCATGAAGCTGTTCTGTGGGTAAAAGAAGAAAACGAAGAAAAACAGCAAGAAGTTGTTGACACCACAACTCATGACCCCATAATAGAAACCTTGAATTCAAAAGAACTACTAAGACTTATCAAGCAAACATATAAGGCTATGATTAAAGCAGCCAAGAAAGAAGAGTTTATGAAGGCTGCCCGTTTGAGAGATGAATATTTCCGTTTAAAGCAGACTTACGAAAAAAAATTTGGACCGATACCAGAAAAAGTGTAAAATGTTTGTTCTTAAGATAAATTTGCTTAAGTTTGAATTATGCGGAATTTAATGATTATTGGAGTTTCGCTCGCATTTTACTTTAATGCCAGTTACATATTTGCTCAATATGCTCCACAATGGAACAACCTTATAATTAATCCGACGGCTTATCATCCAACAGCAGAATTCAAAACGTCTAACATTAGCCTTTACGCACATTCTCGCCTTCAGTGGACCGGTTTGGAGGGTGCTCCAGTAACCCATCTTTTGCAGGCTTTCGCCCCAATAACCCCCGAGGATATTGCAGGATTGACTGTTTCATATGATAAAATAGGTCCTCAAACGTGGTTCGGCGGTTCAATAGCTTATTCTAGAATTGTATTTCAGGATGGTGAAACAGCGATAATCAGGATAGGAGGAGCCTTTTCACTTAATCAGTTCAATTTGGATGCGTGTTCGCTTATCGGACCTTCCGATGAAAACCCTTGCTCTGGAAATGACCCACTTCTTCCCATGCAGAATATTAGGTCCTCTCCAGGACTTTATGTAAGCTTCTCGGCTTCAGCATTATTAACCAATCTGGCAATTTCTGGCACACTTTATAAAATTCCAGTGGCTTCACCTAACATTAATGGAGCAACTTTCAATGCACCACTCCAGGGTATTATCTCTGCAGCATATTTGTTTAATGAATATGGGAGTGTAAGATGGCATCCCAATTTGACACTTAAAGTAGGAACTGCAACTTGGCAAATGGAAGTCGGTCTCTTTACTACCATAAACGAAACATTTAACGTGGGAATCTTGTATAGAGGACCGACTAAATACACAATTGAATCTATATCATTCCTAGTGGGATGGAATGTAAATGAGTCAATAGCCATAGGATATGCTTATGAACTTTCTATAAATGCTCTTTCTATTGCAAATTCAGGAACACATGACATAGTCCTTAAAATACTTTTGCCCAGACCCTGGGCATTCCCTCAACTTAAAACCATCTATTCCCCTCGGTTTATGTGAAACACTTTATATTTGCATTACGTAAAATAACAACGTGAATGCAACCGTTAAATTTTTACTTACTAAATTTGCATTGTCCTTTAAAAATAGTTGTGCAATGAGGAAGTGGATGATAGGCACCATGGCTGTGGGAATAACTCTCCTTTCCAGCTGTGGTGGCTCCTACATGACAGGCGAGCTAACTGGAGTGCCAAACAGACCAGCCCCTGATTACTACTTCCCTTGGGGAACAGTCTTCATTCCTTCTGGAGTCCTTTACAAAGGCATTTCAGATAAAGACGTTAACTTCTCCTTAGACAAGCGTAATAGGAGAGTCTCTGTACACGCATTTTATATGGATGAAACAGAGATTACTAACAACGAGTATAGGCAATTTGTCTATTGGGTCAGGGATTCCATCGCAGCTATGATACTTGGCGACCCTTACGTCATTGAAGATGACCAAGGAAACGTTCGCGTTAATTGGGAAGCAGTTTATGAACTTGATTGGTCAAACCCCGAGATTCAAGAGCAACTTTCTGAATTGTATGTTGAAGAAGAAGATAGGTTCTGGGGCAAGAAAGAGCTGGACGTATCAAAACTAATTTATGCTTGGATGGAAATAGATTGGCAGAAAGCAGCAGCTAACAAAGCGAGAATACGTCAAGGATTGGAACCAATCCCCCGTCGTGACCTTATAATTAAACATGAGACACCTGTGTATCCCGATACGCTCGTATGGGTCAGGGACTTCGCATATTCCTACAATGAACCAATGACACGAAACTATTTCTGGCACCCTGCATTTGATGATTATCCAGTCGTTGGTGTTACGTGGATGCAAGCACGAGCCTTCACTTCCTGGAGAACCAGACTTCTCAATAGCTGGTTGATTGCCATTGGACGACAACCCTTAGACGAATTTAGGCTCCCAACGGAAACAGAGTGGGAATATGCAGCCCGAGGAGGCAGGATGCACTCTCCATATCCATGGGGCGGACCATATGTTCGTAACGCACACGGATGTATCCTCGCTAACTTTAAGCCAATGAGGGGTAACTACCCAGAAGATGGTGGATTCTACACAGTCAGAGCAGATGCTTATTATCCAAATGACTTTGGTTTGTGGAATATGGCTGGCAATGTTGCCGAGTGGACCCTTGACGCCTATGAAGAAAGTGCTGAATGGTTCTCACACGACCTTAATACATACATGGCTTATAGACCTTCTGAAGATGAACATCCTACGCGGAAGAGGAAAGTGATCAGAGGCGGTTCATGGAAAGACATTCTCTACTTCATCCAAACAGGAACCCGTTCTTACGAATACATGGACACTGCTAAGTCATACATTGGATTCAGATGCGTAAGCACATTCCTTGGCAGAACACTTGAATACTTTCAACAAGTGTTTTAAATTAGCACTTGTTAAAAAATAAAACCCCAGGACAATGAGAAAGGTAGTAATTTTCTTTGAAACGGACAGAGGAAAGCGGCTTAAGAATGCAATCATTGGAGGCGGTGCCGCATTGGTTATTTTGGGAGCATTGTTTAAAATTCTGCACTGGCCCGGTGCTAAGGAAATGCTAATGGCTGGAATGATAACAGAGGCACTAATATTTTTCTTTCAAGGAGTTATTCTCCCTCCACATAAAGACTATTATTGGGAAAAAATATTTCCGGGCTTAGATGTGTCGCCTGAAGTTGAAGAAGCGATGGCATTAAAGGAGGCAGGTGAAGATGTTGAGGAAGCCAAGCCCGCAGCAACACATTCAACTTCTACTTCCACATCTATAACAAATTTATCATCTATTTTAAGTGGAGCTGCTATTCCACCAGAGACCATGGAAAAACTTGAAAATGCTATTGAAAAGCTACAGACAACATTGTCAAGGCTGACTGATTTAGGTGATGCCGCAATAGCTACAGAGGAATATACTAAAAATGTTCAGGAAGCTGCTAAAGCTCTCGCAGAAATGAAAACTGCGTATGAAAAAGCTGCTACCGTGGCAGATGAGCTGGCACAAACTGCTGATTCTACTACTGAATTTAGACAAAGTATGCAGTTAAGTGCTGAGAAACTGAGGGCTCTCAATGAAGCTTTTGAGCAGGAAATTAGAGAGGTACAAACACTTGTTGACGCATCTTCGCAATATGCGGATGCTGCACGTGCTGCCGCTGAAGCAGTTGCCCAGATGAGCACTTCAACTGTGTCTATCGCCGAGGACCTTAAAGAAATTGAGAAGGACGTTAAGGTATCTGCTGAGCATTCAGGAGCGCTTTCAACACTTTATCAAGAAGCAGGGTCTGTAGCAAGTGATTTAGAAGCTATTGCCGAAGCAACACGACAATATAAGGAGGGCATGAAGGAGCTTGCTGCAAATGTTAAAAAGCTTAGCAAGGTATACGGAAATATGGTTTCTGCACTTAATATTCAAGAATAAACAAAATGTTGCAAAACAACAAAAGAAAAAACAGAAAAAATAGCAGAAGATGGCAATACCAAAGGACCCACGCCAGCAGATGATTAACATGATGTATCTTGTTCTCACTGCTCTGCTGGCACTTAACGTTTCAGCTGAAATACTCAATGCATTCTATCTAGTTAGAGAAGGCATTCAAGCTACAACACGAGCTATAGAAGCTAAGAATCAGTGGACATATAGCGCGCTTGCTGCACAAGCAGAAAAGGATCCAAAAATAGCCGCACAGTATTATAATGCGGCATTAGAAGTCAAGAAGTATGCAGATGAGCTAATTCAGTATGTGGAAGACTTAAAGAAAGAGCTTATAGAAAAAACCGGAGGTATAGACGAGAATGGGAAACTGAAGGGGGCTAAAGACCTTGATGCTCCATCTACTCTCATGATTACTCTGAAGAAAGGATATGAATTACAAAATAAAATAAATGAGACAAGAGAAAAAATGTTATCTCTTGTTGAAAAATATGATA
>JAJRPU010000106.1 GCA_024280615.1 Bacteroidota bacterium
ATAGGTGATTCTGCCGGTGCTACTATAAGCACAGGTTCCAAGGTTGTTGCCGTTGGATATAATGCACTTGCTAGGGCATCAACGGTCTTTGAAAATATAGCAATAGGTTATTTAAGTCAACTGAACCAGACCTCTTCATTTAATATAAGTATAGGTGCCTATTCGTTGGAAAAGGGTTCAGGAGGGCATAACATAGCCATTGGACGGTTTACACTTAGGGATGCTGGAACTGCTTCGCAAAACGTGGTTATGGGTAACTACGCTATGCAAAATAATAGGGGAAGTTATAATGTAGCGTTAGGGTTTTCGACTGCTAGTCAAGAGAATAGTCTTTGGAATTCAGTGGTTGTTGGAGATAGTGCCCTTGCAAAACTTGATGACCCAATTAAATCCGTATCAGGGATTATTGCAATAGGTAAGGACGCTATGAAGAATTTCAGGTATCCTTCTATTATGGAGGCTAATATAATTGCTATTGGTCGTAATGCTGCTGTTGATATGCAAAACTTCGCTAATATGATCGTGATAGGTAATAATGCTATCTCTGGAACTTATTTAGGAAACGCCGTGAATGTGTCTCCTTCCTTATTTAATAACGATTCGATTGGAAATTCAATAATTGTTGGGAACTACGCATTCTCAAACTCCGCAGACTCTATAATTCTTCATAACTCAGTGGTTATTGGGGATTCCGCTTTTTTTAATTTTGATGCCGAGGACCCATATAAAATTCAAGGATTTGCACACAACGTATGTATAGGAACATCTGTATTTAAAGATGGATATTTAGCATACAACACATCATTGAACTTGAGTATGTCTCCCATTGACAAGAATGTTGTCATAGGGGGCGGTGGAACGCCTAATTTAAATCCATATACAGGACAGTTTACAACTGAATTTAGTCGGAATGTCATAATAGGCTATAAAGCAGGAATAGAACGAAATAAAAACTATATTAGCCAAACAGTAGTAAGAAATAATGTTATTATTGGTAATGAAGCAACCGGCTATGTGTTAGACCCAGACACTGCTCCTCCATTCTACACTATAGCCTTAGGAGCCCATGCAATGACCTTTAAAATGTTTCAGGCAGTCATTGGCTCTTCAACGATGGATTTTATAGGTGGTTATAGGGCTTGGACTAACTATTCTGATAGGCGCTTTAAATATGATATTGACGAAGGGAGAGTTCACGGCTTGGACTTTATTATGAGATTAAGGCCGGTTACCTATAAAACAAATCCACTTATAGCTGATTCCTTAGTTCGTGGATATGTTCATCCCGGTATTCGTGAAGCATACGAGAGGATGCCTGATTATATGAAAAATAGAATTTATACTGGTTTTATAGCTCAGGAAGTTAAGCAAGCGGCAGATGCCGTCGGTTATAATTTCTCGGGAGTTCACGAAGGACCTATATGGGGACTGACTTACACTGAATTCATCCCTCCAATGGTAAAAGCTATTCAGGAACAACAGCTAATTATAGAAAGGCAAGAGCAGAAAATAGCCACGCTCCATAAAGAGGTTGAAAGATTGCAACAGGAAGTTAATAGGTTGCAACAGGTTGAAGAAAGGCTTAAAGTACTTGAAACACAATTACAACAATTGGTTCCCGATAGTAATGAAATGAGTAGTAAGTGATTTTAAAATTTGTAGTTATGAATAAAATTGCTGTAGTACTGGCACTTAGCATCTGTGTTTTGAATGCCCAGCAACCGCTCTGGTATTCAGAAAATGATTTGATATTTCAAGGAGACACGATATATGTGTATGGGGACGTAGAGTTTTCAGGAACGCACGATACATTGATTCATAATGGGAATTTGTTTATAGTCAATGATGATGCTACAGCAAGCAGGGGTTCCTGGTGGGTAAATAATTCAAGTGGGCTATATATAACAGATGGTGCTAATTCATTTGGAAGGGTAGTGTTTGCAGGCTCACAACCACAAGAGATAAAGGGATTGCAAGCAACCTACTTCTGGAACATTGAATTTACAGGCTCTGGAAATGCCCATAAAAGGATATTTGGACCAGGAGTTTACACTTATCGTGTTAATGTCAATAATGAGTTGGTGTTTCTGGATACTACCAACTTTCATGTTCTGAGCGTTCCTGCTGGAGTGCCTTGGACAAATACGCAGAGGATACTAAGAGCAGGTCCTACAGCCTCGCCGGTAATGGATAGTATAACACAAGGTTCGTTTATAACTTCAAAACAGACAGGTAAAGGATATTTAGTTGTTCATGCAGGAAGTTCTGATGAAAAGCAATTTTTGCCTATTGGGGACACTTCTGGAGGCGGAATGTTTAGACCTGTAGAAATTAAAATTCAAGCCAATCAAACTTTATTTGCAAAACTTATTAACAAAGACCCTAACGTAGATGGATATAATACTTCTCGTTTTGATACTACCATTGTCACAATGAGTCCTAATTGGTTCCATGAGTTGTATTATGGTAATTCTTCCCAGGTGGCAAATGACTCGGTTAAATTTTTCTTCTCCACTTCTGGAGATGGATGTATAGAAGGGGTTGCTCAATGGAGGACATCAGAGAATGCTACTGTTGACAATAGTCCTCCAGCATGGAGTGCCAATCCTCAAGGGGCATGGAGCCAACAGTCTTTGACTATTTTCTCAGCAGACACATTATCTTATGTATCTGTTGTCATCGGCAATTACTACAACAATGCTTCTCAGGGAGCATTCCCATACTTTTCTATGGCTTCTGAACTGAAGGCAAATGTTCCAGGAGCCTTAGAAATTCAGGCTAACGTCACTGATGTGTCCTGTAATGGTGCCAATGATGGTTCAATATCTATTACAGTAACGGGAGGACAGGCTCCTTATACTTACTCGTGGAATACAGGAGCTACTTCATCATCCATATCGGGACTTTCAGGTGGGCAGTATTGGGTTACGGTAATAGATGCAAAAGGTTGCAGTCAAACGGACACGTTTATAGTCAACGAACCTCCAGTGCTGGTCATAGACAGTATAACAAAGACTGACCCGAGTGCTTGCGGAGCCAGTGACGGTTCGGCAACAGTGTATGCCTCGGGAGGAACAACTCCTTATAACTATTTATGGAGTCCAGGCAGTCAGACCACACAGACAGCTACTAACCTTCCAGCAGGTGCCTATCAAGTGATAGTTACAGATGTTAACGGTTGTGCCGATACAGGTACAGTAACCCTCAATGAGCCCAACCCGCCCGTTATATCCTTAGATTCTATATCGGATGTGCAGTGCGGAGGGGGGAGCGATGGTGCTGTGTATATAACGACTAGTGCCGGAACTCCCCCCTATTCTTATGCATGGTCAAATGGTGCCACAACAGAAGACATTAGTGGTGTGCCTGCAGGACAATATGTGGTTACTGTGACTGACAATGCTGGTTGTTCTGCAAAGGATACTTTCGTTGTTAGTGAACCTCCTGCTCTTGTGATTGATAGCATAATTAAAACGGACCCTTCATCTTGTGGAGCCAGTGATGGTTCAGCCTCCGTATATGCCTCTGGTGGAACAACTCCTTATGCTTATTCTTGGAGTCCCTCAGGACAGACAACACAAACAGCAACTGGGCTGTCAGCAGGAAACCATACCGTTACGGTCACAGATGCGAAAGGATGCACGGTGTCTGGAACAGCCTCCTTAAGCGACCCCAACGCTCCTCAAATAGCACTTGATTCAGTGGTTGACGTTACTTGCTATGGCAACACGGATGGCGCTGTATACATTACAGTCTCTTCAGGAACAACACCATACACTTACTCCTGGTCCAACGGTGCCACTACAGAAGACATTACGGGTATTGGTGCTGGGTCATATAGCATTCAAGTTACCGATAACGTGGGCTGTATAGCTAGTGCTACATACACAGTTAATGAACCAGACTCTATTTCTGTTATTGTGGATTCCATAGTTGATGTTAAATGTAATGGTAATTCGGATGGTGCAGTATATATATCTGTGTCTGGAGGAACTTCTCCCTATTCATATTCTTGGAATAATGGTTCAACGAACCAAGACCTCATAGGCGCACCTATAGGAAATTATAGTGTAGTAATTACTGATAGTAAAGGATGTCAGAAAAATGCAGGACCATACTCTATTAACGAACCTCCGGCTTTAGTAATTGATAGCATTGTAAAACAAGACCCCACTAGCTGTAATAACCCGAATGGAACAGCAACTGTTTACGTGTCAGGTGGAACTCCACTGTATACTTACTCTTGGAGCAGTGGCGACAACACTCAAACCGCTAATAATTTATCCGATACGACATATTCTGTAATTGTTACCGATAAGAACGGCTGCGTAGTCACTGGTTCCATAACCCTCCAAGGTCCTGTTATCACTATCGTTGTGGATAGCATTAAGGATGTATTGTGTAATGGAGACAATAATGGAGGTATATTTATTTCTGTTTCTGGAACAAGCGCACCGTTCTCTTACACGTGGAGCAATGGGGCAACAACTGAAGACCTTTCTAACATTAGTGGTGGAACATATACAGTTACTATTGTAGATTCTGGGGGGTGTAAGCAAGACACATCGTTCACAGTGAATGAACCTCCTGCATTGGACACTTCTATTTCTAAAACAGCTCCAACATGTAAAGATTCAATTGCTCAAATTACTGTAAATATTTCTGGAGGCACTTCTCCTTATTCTGTGTCTTGGAGTGATGGCTCAACTGGAACGTCTGTAACCTTGCCTCCCGGAACATACTCCGCTACTATAACTGACAACAACGGCTGTCAACTTCAATTTAGCGTTGACGTTCCGACACCTCAACCATTAGCAACTATTAATGTGGTTGAAGATACAATTGTTATGGATTATGGAGATACGATCAGCATTGACGCCACAACTAATGGAATAGTCAACTATACATGGACCCCTGGGATAGGAATATCTGATAGTGCATCTTCTTCAGTACTGTTGTATCCAGGTGATACAGTTAGGTATATAGTGATGGGTGAAGATGCAAACGGTTGTGTTAGTTACGATACACTATGGGTGTTTGTTAAGTTTTCGGAACTGGAATTGTATGTCCCGAACTTTTTCTCACCCAATGGGGACGGACATAATGACTATTATGAGGTCTATGGTCCTGTGAAGGAAATCATAACCTTCAGGGTCTTTGACCGATGGGGTAATCTCGTATATGAAACCACTGGTAGGGAATTGAAGTGGGATGGAACATGTAAGGGTACACCCTGTAATAGTGGGGTTTATGTATACGAGCTTGAATTGATTCTTACAACTGGAGAAACCATTAAAATGACTGGTCATGTGGCACTTGTTAAGTAAATCGGTACTAGTTTATTTGGCAGCTCTTAGCATTGTAGTGGCTCAGGACGTCCACTTATCTCTGTATAACCAGCTTCCTATAATAGCTAATCCAGCAATGACAGGGTTGTTCCAAGGGAAAATGAGGGCAAGCATACTATACAGAACCCAGTGGATGAAAGTAGCACCATATAATACGAGTTTGTTAGCTTTTGAATTGAATGCTAAAGAGGGTGTATTAGGAGACAAAGACAATTTAGCCATAGGAATAATAGGCTATCAGGATAACGCAGGGATTATGCAATATGGCACTATGGAATTGAGAGCAAACGCAGCCTATCATAAGTATTTGTCTAATGAACCCACTAGCCAAAGTGATATTGTCAACTTTTCAAAACGTAAACAATTAACTATGTTAGCAGTAGGTTTCTCCATAGGGGTTTTGCGAACCGGTATTAGCAAACCAGAGGAAATAAAGGCACCTGACCAATGGGACGGCTCTCAATACAATCCTTCTCTGGCAATAGGCGAAAACTTAACGACGAGCACTCTTATTGATTTCGGCACTGGCGTTTCCTTTATTTCCCGTACAAATAGTGGAATAACCTTTTCTTTAGCCGCAAGCATATATCACATCCTTTCTCCTAATATATCATTATTAAATGCACAAGATAACCTTTATAGGCGCATAGGACTATATGGAAATATCAGAACACCTCTATCAGACCAACTGGCTGTTAAAGGTGGCAGTATATACTGGATGCAAGGACCTTACAGTATCATAAATATTTTCTTGCTGGGAGAATATGCAATTAATAGAGATAGGGACAAACTTACTATTGTTGAAGGGGGAGTAGTTGGAGATGTAACACTTGGCTTCGGACCATATCTCGGATTTGAATACAAATTCATAAAAATTGCCTTTTTGTATCAGGTGGTCCTTGGTAATGTTAAGAATATTGGACAACACACTCCCGAAGTGATGCTTCAATACATAAACAGACAGGCAGATAGTGGTGCACCGAGACTTTAAAATTTTTAATGATTTAAATTGCACGCAATGAGGAATATAACGTTTTTACTCGTAGTAATGATAGGTTTTGCTTCTTACACGCTTAATGCACAGCAATGGACTCAACTTGGAAACACTGTTTCAGGTGATAATATAGGAGATTTAACAGGTGCTTCCGTAGCAATAAACTACGATGGAACAATTTTTATAGTTGGACTTCCAGGATATAATAATGTAGGATTAGTTAGGATTTATAAATGGAACGGGTCTTCGTGGCAACAGATGCAATCTTCAATACAGGGCAGTACAGGAGGGGCAGCAATGGGATATAGCGTGAGCATTGATAGTCTTGGCAACAGAATTGTAGTGGGGGAAAGAGCAGGATTAAACAACAACAATCTAACTTCCGGATTAGTAAAAGTATATGATAGAAGTGGGGACTCATGGGTCCAAAAAGGCAGCACTCTGTATGGAGACAGTGTCGCTGACTTTTTTGGATATAGTGTTGATATTAGTAGTGATGGAAATACTATTGTTGTTGGAGTTCCTCAAAGTGAGTATGCCTCTGGTTCTGGTAACTTTTTAGTAGGAAAAGTTGAAGTATATGAATGGAATGGCTCTGACTGGGTTCAAAAGGGGGCAAGCATATCTGGTCAAACAGATATTGAAGGTAAATTCGGAAGTACAGTAGCCATTAGTAGCGATGGGAATGTGTTTGCAGCATCGGCACCATTCACTACACACTATGTTAAAGTATATGAATGGAATGGGACACAGTGGGTTCAGAGAGGTTCCACGTTAATGGGAGATGCTTCATCAGTTGATATAAATGGTGATGGAACAGTTTTAGTAGTAGGGGATGCTAGTGAAAACAATGGAGTGGTTAGGGTTTATCAATGGGATGGGACTCAATGGACGTTAAAGGGGTCCGAGATAAAGGGCAGCGACACTAACAGTGTCGCCTTTGGAAAAACGGTTTCCATTAATAAAAAGGGGGATGTGATAGCAGTTGGGGACCCAGAAGCGAATCCCGATGGCTTAGCATACGTCTTTCGGTGGGATGGCACCCAGTGGACACCAGTGGGTAACGCACTTCAGGGACAATCAGGAGAAAGGTTCTTTAGTCGTTCTATCTATCTCAATACAAAAGGAAATATGGTTGCTGTGGGGGCACCTGATAATGTTGATATAGTTACTAATGCTATTACCCCGGGAGCGGCAAAAGTGTTTTATAACAATGCCATTGTAACTGCCACAATGCCCAATAGTAGTAAAGCCAAGGCTTTCTATAACACTAACACAATATACATACATTTTGCACAAAACAACTTATATGGAAAAAGGATTTTGGCTATCCTGTATGACCAAACAGGAAGGATAGTCATTAGAAAAGATATTACCCTCTCAGCTACAACATTGCTGTATGCACCAAACCTAAAATCAGGAACGTATTTCCTAACTCTTAAGATAGATAATGAGGCACCGAAAATAATTCCAATAAATGTTATCAATGGTAATGATTTAAACACTAAATGAGAGTGCCATGAAAAAAGTGTGTATAGTGTTGGCAGCCATTTTGACATTTGATGCATATGTTGGTCTTGCACAGCAATGGACTCAACTCGGACAGACAATTCAAGGAGATAACGCTGATGACAAAGCAGGAATGTCTGTCTCGTGCAATTACACAGGTTCAATTATAGTAATAGGGTTGTCCAACTTTGGTTCCCTAGGAAAAGGAGCTGTTCGGGTTTATGCATGGAACGGCTCTCAATGGAAACAACAAGGAGATGAAATAATTGGATTAGCAGAAAATGCTTATCTGGGTTATGCAGTGGGCATGGATAGCGTGGGAAAAAGAATTGTTATCGGAAGCCCTTATGAACCAGGTAATGGGGTCTTTCCCGGAAGCGTCAGAGTCTATGATTGGAACGGAACCACTTGGTCCTTGGTGGGAAATCCCCTGTATGGCTCACAGGATGCAGAATATTTTGGCAATGCAGTTGATATATCAGCCGATGGCAATACAATTGTAGTTGGAAGACGACAGAATGATGGAGGTGGTACTACCTCGGGGGCAGTAACCGTTTTCAAATGGAACGGTTCTCAGTGGGTGCAAAAAGGAGGAAACATTTTGGGATATACCAGCTATGCCCGTTTGGGAGCATCAGTGGCAATTTCGCGAAATGGGAATATTATAGCTGTCGGTTCTTCAAACGGCGTGGAGTCCTATAAAGGTTATGTGAGAGTATTGGAGTGGAATGGAACACAATGGGTTGATAGAGGAGATACGATAGGCGGTGAAGAAACAGGGATGCGCTTAGGAACAGCTGTAGACATTAGTCCAGATGGTTCTATCTTAGTTGTCGGGGCACCAGGAGCTCGTAATCAAGACGGACTTATTAGAATTTATAATTGGAATGGTACTGAATGGCAACAGGAAGGGGAATTTGTGGGAACTAATAATGGTGGAGGTAAATTAGGCAGTTCAGTAGCAATCAATTATGAAGGTAATACAGTTGTTGCCGGTGAGCCAGGAACAAAAAAGGTATACATAATTAAAAAACTCAATGGTACGTGGCAGAAAGTCCAAGAACTGAACGGTTCCAATAATGACATGGACTTTGGGGCTTCTGTGGGTATTAACAAAAAGGGCAATAGGGTGATTGTTGGTGCACCAGACCTTCAGGCTTTAGCACCAACCACAGGAAAAGCGAAAGTATTCTATGATAAGCAAGATACAGTAACAAGCTCAGAGCTTATCCAGGCAAACTTGCGTATTAATAAGTTTCACATAAAAGTTCAAGATAATATCATACAAATCATCAGCTTTAACGAAACGGGAACAGTCCAATTGATTGACTTAACAGGAAAAGTAATTGTGCGAACTAAACTACAGCCTTTTGTGCAAATACCAGTCAGTCACATTCCTGATGGCTCATATGTGCTTAATATACAAGTTGAGGGAATGCAAAGTTTTAGACGCTTAATCGTTATTAATAAACTAAAATAACTAATTATAGCAAATATAATTATATTAAAAATGAAACAAGTGTTGATGTATTGAACATAATATACTTAAAATTCGTATTAGTATATAGATAAAAATACGTAAAAATGGAAGGGGGAAAGACGAGGTTTAACACTGTTTTTGTACGTAATGCGATAAGCACTCTGCTTCTGGCTTACACCATAGTAAAAGCACAGGTACCATTGCCCAGTGAAGGACATTCACTTTTTAAGGTAGAACACCCAGATTTCTCAACTTTTGAAAAGGGAAGTCCTGTAAATGTTATAGAAAAATATGGGAATGGTGTAGGAAGCCTATTGTATAATTTAATCCCTCAAGAGTATTGGGCACATCCGGAATTTGGGCTATTGCCCTTTAATACTTTTTGTGACTCATGCATAGAGCTAATTCACTTACGCGATTCTATTTATAGATATTATGTAAGCATATCACGTCCTAATAGTAGAATTTTCGTTCAAAGAGCAAATGGACCACTACACTATAAAGATGACCAAGGAAGATGGCGGACAATCAATTGGTATTTGCAACCAGAGGGAAATAAATATGTGAGTCATCAACCAGAGATGTTTACAACAATTAGGAATCTCGGAAACACTTTTAAACTGGCTCTAAAATCAAATAATTATACTCTTACCCTGGTTAATAAGCCTATTGTGTATATTGCATATCAAGAAGGTATAAAGCTAATAGAG
Source organism: Bacteroidota bacterium (assembly GCA_024280615.1). GTDB lineage: Bacteria > Bacteroidota > Bacteroidia > JAADEI01 > JAADEI01 > JAADEI01. Next base: position 10,042 of record JAJRPU010000106.1, read on the forward strand.
AAGTATAGTAAAGCGGCTAGTCATTCCATAGGTTCTAATGGTATATATACTACGGGTGTCTTTAAATTTTTGCAAATTGATAGGCGCATAAAGGTATCTAGACTACGTGTAAGTGTAGAGTATATTTTTCACAAAGATATTAGTGAGCTTTTACCTACAATCTCGCCTAATGACACATTGATAATTGTTGATAGCATTTATTTCCAAGGGCTTACTCCTAATATCCCTTCTGGAAACATGGAAAAATCTTTCTCACTGATTCCAGATAGAGAAGGATATGTTGATTCTATTACTTTTTTACCCATGTGGCTGTTAGATGCCACAGGAGCTCCTATTTTTTCTCCTCACTATATTGTTGATTACAATGAGAATGTTATTATACTAAAAGTGTTTATTCCCGCTGAACCACTTTTAGATTCTAAATATCCATTGGTACTAGACCCTATAATTTCTGTTTCTGCCTCTAATGCTACTACCTGTGGGTTCGGTCACGATGGAAATGGAGGAGGTAGCATTTATTGCCCGTGTTCGATCACCATAAATGGACTAGGTGGAACGCAACTAGTAAATGCAATTTATAATATTCAATGGGAAAGTAATTGTGGACTTAACTGTGCTCAAGGTAGTATCTTTCTAACAACCTCTCATTTTTATGCTCAGTACCATGGTTGGATAAAAGTTTATAGCTATGCATGTAATGTTGAGGACCCCGCGGGGTCCTTCTACTGGACTTGCGACCCGGAGTGCTCACCTAACGGCTGTGGAACAAGTTGTACTGCCGCCTGTGGATTGCATTATTGTGGGACATGTAGCGGAGGTCCTATCTCCAATTCTTCTTTTGTTACTTGCTTGTCTCCTCAATGTAGTGACTACACTTTAACTTTTGAAAGTAGAAATTATCATTTTGAAACTTGCACTTATATCACTATATTTGGAAGTACTGAACATTATTGCGGATGTCAAGTTCCTTGTGACAATACCACGGGAGCTTGTCAAACTTACGAGCTGTTTATGTCTCCCGGGTGGTTCTCCGTAACAGTAGAGGGACGAACGGTGGAAGGCATTGCCGAAGCAAATAACAACCCTGATACTTTAACAATATCATGTGGAAATACAGTTGATTTATGCGCAAATCCTCAGTACGGTGTTCCAGGATACACTGTGAACTGGTATATGAATGCTGGAACTTATATTGGAGCTGGTAGTGGTGCCAACGGTTGTTTATTGAATTATTCGCCTCCCTCTGGCATTAATATGTTTTATGCACAGATAACAGATGCCTGCGGTAACATTTTTCAGGATACAGTGTATGTTAATAACACTTGTGTACTGTCAAGAAACGACATAGCCCTTACTGCAGTAGTAGAAGACGACAAGGCATTTTTGCAATGGGTATATGA
>JAJRPU010000107.1 GCA_024280615.1 Bacteroidota bacterium
ACAATAACACCTTTCGATTCTGTTTGTCACATAAGGCACTGAACATACCTGGACTGATACAATCAATTGCGTGATTTCCCTTATAGTCAATGGCGATTAAGCCTCCTGTTCCACCCAGTTTTTTTGTTTGAGATAGTATGGTTGTTATTGCTTTTTCCAGAGGAATTCCAGATTTAACTAAAAAGTTTATTTGTGCTGCTGCCACTATACGTATAAAGTATTCACCTAAACCAGTTGTTGATACGGCAGCCCCTTCGTTGTCTGCGTAGGTTCCAGCTCCAATCAGTGGTGTGTCCCCTATTCTCCCGCTATGTTTAAAAAGTAGTCCACCGGTACTTGTGGCTGCAGCTAAATTTCCGTGTGTATCTATAGCCACGGCACCAACAGTCCCAAGGGAATTGATTTCCACTATTTTTTTGTGTTCAGATAGGAATTTTTTTACATATTGTTTCCATCTTTCTTCAGTGATGAAATACCTGTTGTCCACTAATTCAAAGCCTTGTTCAAGTGCGAATTCTTCAGCTCCTTCTCCTCCCAATAGTATGTGTTCACTTGTTTGCATCACTTTTAATGCCAGTAAAATAGGATTTTTAATGTGTTTGACCATTGTTACTGCTCCTGCGTTTAGTGTTTTGCCGTCCATCACGGCAGCATCCATCTCAACGATTCCTTTCTCATTTGGAACAGAGCCTCTTCCAGCGTTAAATAATGGATTGTCTTCAAGGGCTTTTACTGCTGAGACAACGGCGTCAATAGCACTTCCCCCCCGTTGAAGAATTTTTGCCCCTTCCATGAGGCATTCAGTTAGTCCTTTGCGATAAAGCTTTTCTTTGTTGCCTATTCTCTCAGGTGTAATATTTCCTGCTCCTCCATGAATAACAATCTTCCAGTTCATATTGCAAACATAAGAAGTATTGGAATCCAAATCAGCTGCTACTCATTTAATCCTTGATTTTCCGCTGGCATTCTGGACAAATACCTCTAAAAACAACACTTCTTTTAGTTACCTTAAATCCGGTGAGTTTTTGGACGTCTTCCTCAATGATACTTAGTCTTGGGTCACAAAACTCTTCTATCTTACCGCACACTTCGCAATATAGATGTTCGTGTTGCTTTGCCTTATAGCTGAAATCATAAACTATGTGATGTGGCGTAAAAAAGTGAGATGTTAAAATACCACATTTGGTGAACAGGTCAAGAGTGTTGTATACAGTTGCCCGGCTTACGTTAATTCCTTTGTTCCTTAGTTCAACATAGAGTGTATCTGCGTCGAAATGTCCACCCCTCTCGTAAATATGCCTTAAAATCTGAAACCTTTCGGGTGTTCTACGAAGACCTTTCTTTCTTAAACAGTCAATAACAACCTGCTTAACCTCCTCAAAATCAAAATTTGGCTTCACTCTGCAAAATTACATTTTATCATTAAATGAAATGTTTGAAGATGCTATAATCAGTTCCCTGATGTCCAAAGCATCTGTCCTTCAGCCACTTTAACAGAGTGCAGATATGGAACTTGTTCCAATCGCTTAATTAAATTGTCCAGTTGCTCCCTGTTTGAAACGAAAACATCTATGTATCCAGAAAACTGTCCTCTGCCCCCCTCAATGGCAATCCCCTGCATATTCATATCCAACTCCTTTGAAATGATTCGTGACAAATCATAAACTACGCCTTTCCGGTCTGTTCCTTTTACCTTAATTCTTATCATAAAAGATATTTTCCCATCAGGTTCCCATTTTGTTTTAATTATTTGTGCACCGTAGTGTGTGAGCAGTTCAGCTGCTTTTTCACAACTTGAATGATGAATTTCCAGAGTGTTGTCGTCTTTCTTAAAAATAACAATATTATCTCCAGGCAGTGGTGTACAACATTTCTGAAACGATTTCCCCTCAAATTCTTGCATTGTGCTACTGTGAAGCTTAATCCTTAGTTGCTCTTCCAGAGTCAAAGGCTTCTTTATAATCAATTTTCCTTTTTCCACTTTCCAGCCCTCCCGCATGTTAAGTGACAGGTCCCCTCGTCCAACTGCATAGTATAACTCACTAACATCCTTAAACCCCAAATGTTTAACTAGGGTTTTCAGATTTGAAGGCACAAATTTTATATTATTTTCTGCAAAAAATTCTTTAACCTTTTGTTTTCCTGCATTTATCAGCTCTCTTTTAGCTCTCCTGAAATATCTTCTTAGGGCACGTCTTGCTATGGCAGTCTTAACTACTGTTAGCCACTCCGGTTGTGGTTTCTGGCTTTTTGCTGTCAGGACCTCAACTTGGTCACCGTCCTCCAGAGCATAAGTCGGTTCCACAACTTTATTATTCACTTTTGCTCCTATGCAGTGATACCCCAACTGCGTGTGAATGTGAAAGGCAAAATCTAGGACAGTTGAGCCTTTTGGAAGAGTAATAATCTCTCCTTTAGGTGTGAACACATGGATTTCATTATCAAAAAGGTTAAGCTTCATATCTTCAAGGAACAGGTGCGGGTCTTTTTCAGGATGGGCAAGGATTTCCCTCACCCTGGCAAACCATTCTTCCAGAACCCTATCACTCAAAACTCCCTGTTTATATTTCCAGTGTGCCGCAATGCCTTTCTCCGCTACTTCATGCATCCTCACTGACCTGATCTGAACCTCAATGTGCTTTCCCTCCGGACCAATCACTGTGGTGTGTAAAGATTGATAACCATTTGCCTTAGGGTGAGAAATCCAGTCCCTCACTCGATTCCTAATGTGTGGGAAATGTTTGTGGACAACTCTCAAAACATCATAACAAACAGCATCTTCTTTCTCCGGAGGCACATCCAAAATTATTCTAACTGCCAGCACATCATAAATCTCGTTTAGCGTAATTCCTTCGTCTCTTTTGCGAATCAATTTATCGTATATAGAAGAAATAGCTTTTATTCGTTTTTCAATCTTGAAATTGTCATATCCATCTCTACGTAAGTAGACCCTTAATTGTCTGACAAAGCGATTCAAAATTTTCTCCCATTTTTCTTTATTTTCCTTAACCCATTTCTCTATTTCATAGTACTGTTTGGGATTTAAGTGTTTTAAAGCTAAGTCTTCAAGTTCTGTTTTTATTGAATAGAGTCCCAGACGATGGGCTAACGGGGCATATAAATATCTTGTTTCCATAGCAATTCTGACTCTTTTGTGTTCGGGCAATGCATCCAGGGAACGCATATTGTCCAGTCGGTCAGCAATTTTAATTATAACTACTCTGACATCTTTCGCTAATGCAAGCAAAATTTTACGATATGTTTCCAAATGCGGCATTATTACAGCACTGTGAGACAACTTGCTCACCTTAGTGAGCCCATCTACTAACTCAGCAACTGTCTTTCCAAACATTTGCGATATGTCTTCAAGAGTCAAATCAGTGTCTTCAACCACATCATGCAGAATGGCGGCAACAATAGACGTTGTATCAGTCAGTCCTATTTCCGCAACTATAGTAGCCACTTGCAGGGGATGATATATGTATGGCTCTCCGCTTTTGCGACGTTGATGCCTGTGGGCTTTCATAGCTATCCGAAGAGCTTTCCCGACGGTGCGTATGTCCGTATTGTTCCCTGATTTCTTAATTGCCTTAAGTAATGCCCTGTATCTCTTACGCACTTCACGACGCTCCTCTTCACTAAGATGCTCTTCTGCCTCTTTTAATGTTATCTTTGTACCTATGAGGTTGGGTTTTGTTTTACTGGTCACGGCTCTGGTTTATCTTGTTTCCTGTAATCATAACAAAAATTACGAGAAAAAAGTTAATTCTGTTTCATCAAAAGATAAACCACGACTGATAGTAGTGATGGTCATTGACCAGATGAGAGCTGATTATTTATGGCGATGGAAACATTTCTGGCAACATGGATTCAAGAAACTACTTGAAAAAGGGACCGTGTACGATAATGTATATCACGACCATGTGCCCACATTCACAGCAGTCGGACACGCAACAATCTTCACTGGAACACCGCCCGCAACCCATGGAATCGTCGCAAACAAATGGTTTGACCCAATCAGAAAAACAACGGTCTATGCCGTGGATGACTCCATGCATAGGAAAGTGTGGGGCGAGCCAGATAACAGGGGCTATAGCCCTGCCAACTTAAGGGTTCCGACAGTGGGCGACCTACTCAAGTTGCGAAACCACAAATCCAAAGTGGTTGCCATTTCCCTAAAGGACCGAAGTGCTATCCTATCAGGTGGTAAGAAAGCAGATTTCGCCTTTTGGTATGACTTCATACAAGGACAGTGGACAACCAGTTCCTATTACGCACCAGACATTCCTCAATGGGCAAAAGACTACAATCAAAAGGCACATGCCGCATACTTCGTCCCTGAAAAATGGCGTCTCCATCCTAAACTCCAGCATCTTCGTGAGAAATACGATTTAAGCCCCTATGAACGGTCTCCATTTAAAGAAGTGCCTGAGTTCCCTTATGACATAATGGATGCCGTCTCGTCACTACCCGGAACAATCGGTTCAACACCTTGGGGAAACGCTATAACACTTGATTTTGCTAAGCAAGCAGTGAAACAAATGAAACTCGGTAAAGACTCTGTTCCCGACCTACTCGCTATAAGCCTCTCTTCAACAGACATAGTGGGGCACTACTTCGGTCCACGCTCCCTTGAACTATTGGACGTGTATGTCCGATTGGACAGCCTCCTCGGAAACTTTATTGATTTCCTTGATAAATCCATAGGTCCTGAAAACTATTTGCTTATCATAACTTCCGACCATGGCGTAGCAGAAAACTGGAAGTTCGCAAGAGATAGCCTTTATTTAGACGCCGGACTGCTAACACAAGACTCCTTCAAAATATGGCAAGAAGAGTTAAATACATTGCTTCAACGAGAAGTGAGGGTATTCAATTCAGTATTAGCAATCATGAACCAGTGGGTATATTTAGACCGCCAGAGATTAGGCGATAACTATGATATAGCCTTGGAAGCAGCCCGTCAATGGTTGGTCAATAAACCACAGGTTCTAAATGCATGGACACGAAAAGAAATACTCCTGCATCAGGCTCCTCCTTTCCTCGCCAGGTCCTTTGACCCCGACAGATGCGGCGATATATGGTTCCTACTAAAACCCGGTTGGTACGAAGGCTACGCAGAGACAGGAACAACACACGGAACTCCTTATGCCTACGACCAACGGGTACCCGTCGTCTTCTATGGCTTTAACACCCAACACGCCATCCACCACAAAAAGAAATCAATACGTTTCATCGCACAACACATTGTCAACCTCCTTGGGTTAACTGCACTGTGGCAGATTGAACAATGACGCCAAGAATTAAAATCCGATGAGTAATAAAGATTGGATATTTGCAGAGTATTTAGACGACTTCTTAAAATTGGAAGATTAGTCAAAAAGAAAACAGTTATTTGATAAAGCAGATATTGATTGGGACGTCATCAAAAGCAAAATTGAGAAATTCAACTTGAAGCCATATATGTACTTTATTGACGAATTAATCTCTCAACTACAAAATTTTGTTGAAAGGTTTAATGAAATTTATGAAATCAAGCCGGAATGGATTAAAGACAAGTATTATTACCGTGAAATTATTGAAGCAAATAACGGCGATTTGGTAATAAATGCTTCACTATGGGAAAATATAGAAAATGAGTGCAAGAGGACTCTGTTGCTTTCTCCTACTTTAAGAGTTAAGTTTAGAGATAATAAGATAATTAAGAAATAATGGGAAATAAACTTCATTATTAAAAACAACGACTTAAGTAGCAGAGATGCTCTTGAATTTTTTGGTTATTCCTATGTTAATATCTGTGACTACCTGTCAAATTTTGATTGCTCGTGGTTAGAATTTGAAGACAGTGAAGACAGAAAAGAAAAGATTTTAACTATATTAAGCAAATTAGAACAATAAATGGATGAAAAAGGAATGATCAGAGAAATACTTCACAATTGCGGATGGAAAGATTGGTAACACGTTTTGATTTATGCTCTTTTCTTAAATTTGGGTAAATCCTAATACATGCTTGCAAGAGTAAGAGATATTTTGCAAGGGGGTTGCAAACTTATTGAAAATATTCCTTGGGAAGTTGTGGTACTATTTAATAGGTTCTTTTTGTTGACATTCCTTGTTTGGGAAGCAATGAGGTATGCAGATTTTTGGATTTTCCTTGTGTTGAAAGGTTTTACTGAGTTTGGTGCGGTTTTTGTAATTATAGTAATCACACTGTGGATGTGGGGATTGTTTGCTGTAACTTTCATATATTTCCAGTTTGACTTTTCAAAAGTGAATTGTAAATGGGGGCTTATAAAGCCTATTATAAACGTTGTAGTTTTTATTTTTATGGTTAAGTTTATTATTGGCAGGATTGAGAAATTTACTCAATGCCTACATAAAATTTCAAGTAATGAATATGAATACAAGGGCAGAGTGGGGGAAAGGACTTTGTATTTCATGAATTGCTTTGTGTTTGCTGAAACATACAAGGTGGGTGGGAATTGGGATTGTGTAACCCATTGAAGCGTTATTAAAACAAAAATTTGTTGTATGGTTGACATATCCTTTTGTGTGAAATTGAAGCAGGTTGAGGACATAGACGAAGTTGAGAGAAGATTTATAGAAAGAGCACCTTATCTGGGTTATGAAGTTGAGTTTTTGGAACCATTGCCAACGTCTCGGAATGAGGAATCAGTAAAGAAATATGATAGATACACGACAAGCCTGTGGTTGAGACATAGAGAATTTTCTGAAGCAGTCCCATTTGATTTGTATTATATCCCACACAATGAAAACAAGAGAATGATAAGGCTGATTGTTCTGTCTGCGATGGTAAGCAGTGTAACCTCAGAAGTGACTATTTATCAATATGATGTTGACCGATTTTTGGAAGACTTAAAACAACTTTTTAATGGACAGAAAGCAAGTTATGAAGTGGAAGGATATGGCGGCTGTGCGGAAGACTTGCTTTATTAAATTATCTTGCAACAGACATTCGTTAAACAAAGAAAATGTACATTGGAAAGGCTGGTTAAACCGTTGGAAAAAGCAATTGATTTTATTTATGTGCTAATTAGCAAAATTTTTACAACTTTGAAGCGAAAAACCACATTGCTATGCTACATAATACATTTTTTAATCGCTTGGGCTATCTTAGATATGGTCATTGATTACACAAATTGGCTTGCAGAAGTAATTATCGAAAGAATTCTTGAAATTAAACCCGCGAAGAGACGCTTGTTCTATGGATTCTCTCATTTCTTCTTTATTTTACTGCCAGAATTTATTTTTCAAATGCTAATAGTTTTCTGGTATGTTTTGCAATGCAATAAAGATTTGTTTGCAAAATATAGAAAGGTACTTAAAATAGCGGCAATGTATTTCTTGTTCTATTGGGCTTATATCTCAAGCCCATGGCTAAGCAAGGAAGTAAGGGCAATGATGGAAGAACATCCCTACCAGACATATTTCTCCATCGTTTATCACGCTTTCCATACCTTCTTGTTTATAGTTGCTCTTTACTTTTGGCATAAGTTTTGGGATAAGTAGTTTATTTTTCCAGAAACACTTTTAGTCAACGTCCTGTTGAGCAGATTTTAGGATATTATAAACTCTTTAAGTATATTGTTTTTGAAAAAAAACTCAAGTTCTGGAACCTGAATCGCGGTCAATCCCAATAGTATCAAGGGATAGACTAATGTTACTACATGTTTGCGTAATTCAAAAGCCTTAAAATTGGTCAAAAAATTTGTTTTATCTTTGTAATACAATTTAATAAAAATTATGGCATGAAAAATGCAGGGATTTGTTGGAACGATAGTAAAATCAAGGGTTTATTGAAACAAGATGCGTTAATAAAATTTGCGTCCTCATAAATTTCATGCCCTGAATTCAGGGAAGCCCGATGGTTACTGGGATGGGTGCATTGGGTATCTCGAACCTTGAGTGTCAAAGTCGGGACGGTGTCTCGGAACGTGAGTTGAACCCTGTTTTCGCGACGTTTAAACTGGTTGAGTAGGTGCCATTCAGTAGACGCCGTTGTGCAAGTACATAAAATAGACATTTTTCCTAAGGGTCATGCGATGCAGTTATTAAGCACAAAATATCATAGGATGATGTTTTGAAAAAAACGTATAACTTTGCACTATACAAAAAAAATGTGTTATGTTGAAGCAGAGCATCCTTCTGGTGATGTATGGAAGTCTTGTGTGGCTTTTTCCTTTGGGATTAAAGGCTCAGGAACTAATTCTGGAAAGAAAAAAGGTTTATAATGCAGCGAAGGTCGAGCAATACTATAAGAGATTAGAAAAATCTCAATCTGTAATAGAGAAAACTGGTAATATACCTATAAGTATATTCTTTATGAATGAGAATGTGTGTGGATATTTCATGTCTAAATATGAGACTCCTTTTTCCAAGGGATATCATTTTTCGACGAAGTGGACAGGCTTCGTAACTTGTTTAAATTTTAAAGGGACTGATCCTGAGATGGTCTATGTAAACTATATTTATGAGCATCTTCTTAGAGAAAAGAAGCCTAAGAGCCTGAAATCATCTCTAAAAATGGTTAGTTACTATAAAAAGAAAGAGGATATTGTTTCAGAAAGATTCAAAGGACCAATAAATTACGTTGCTTTTGATGATAAGTTACTGCTTTTCTATACATATGATAAGGAGGAGGGTGAGGATAAGGTTCAAAAGATGGAAGTTTTTTCTAAACTATTGCTTGTTAAGGAATATAATTCATCCTTACAATTGACAGGTAAGCACAAGGTAGAACTGGCTAAAATTAGATCTAAGAAAATACAGTTTGGTATATATATGCCTGGTCAACACGCAGGCGAAGTGTATGTTACTAATATCGAAGCTATTAAGTTAAACAATGAGAGATTTGCAGTAATTTATAATGTAGTAAAGGTTTTAGGGAGATATAGCGATGAAGTCACTTTGATGATTAAGATATTTGACAAGAATATGAATCTTATAAATGAAGTTTCAATAGAAATGCCCTTCCCTGTTAGTAGCGATGTCAATATGATACCGTCTTATGATGGGAATAATTTATATTTTGCTGTTCCTGTTGTAGTTGAACAAGAGAGCGAAGCAAAAGGTCTTCTAAACAAGCTCGTGGGCTCAAAGGATGAGGACAGAGTTGGTTTATTCCTTTTTATATATAATGTAGACCTTGTTAACGGAACACATGACTTTCGTGTAGTGGATCTCGGAAATCCAGAGAAAAGAGTGGTTTCATCTGTGTTTAAACGTTCTGCCACTGACAAAGATGTGTTTCTAATAGGCTTAATGTGGAAGTTAGGTAAAAACTCATATGGAGCTGATATTGTAAAGATTAATATAGGAAACAGCGGAGATTTTGCACTACTTGATCAGACAACTGTTAACATTGGAGAATCGACATCTGTTAAATATGGTTTGAAGATGCATAAAACTATCAAAATGCTAAGCGATATATATGAACTAAATAATCATTATTTATTATTATTAGGAGATGTTTTGGTAATACAAAATGAGGTAAGTCGTCAAAATGGTTCTACCGTTTATGTATGGTATAAAAACTCATTACATAATCCGACTTTAGTGTCTGTTCATAAACAACAAAAAACTAAAAAGGAATTCAAGTTATACGTTGGCCAGGTACTTTCTTATGATACAGATTATATGAACGAGGTTGCAAGTAAAAGTGTTTTTGACAGAAATTTGCTACAAACCATAGGATTTGTTGATATTGGTGCAGCAAAAGATAAAGTTATGATTGTTTTTGCAGTGAGGGAAGGGTCAAAGCATGCGCCCACACAAAGTCGTTACCTTTTCGTTTCAGAAAATTCGAATGGGGACATAGATGTATTAAGAGCAAAAAGTCTAGGAGTTAGATTGGGAAGTTCCTCAAGTTTTGGTGCCCGAACCGTTACATATAAAAATGGTAAGATATATGGAATTTTTAGTATAAACTATCGGATTCCTGCAGCTGCTGAATATGGTATAAAACACTAAATGAACCCTTTGCATAAATGGGATATACTTCCCTTTTTCCATTTGGGCTGATTTTTGAGGTCAAAGTTTCCAAAATTAAACCCAGATTTTTCAAATGACGCATCAGAGCAACACATGTTGTAAGTATAAGTCCCTGTTTTTCAGGTTAATAAATATATACCTTTGCATACATACCTTTAAACCTAATTGGTTTATATTAGCACTATGACAAAAAGTCAGGACAAGGACATACGGATAGAGCTTGTTTCCCAAGAGGAGGTTAGTGTTTGCGGAGGGGTTGTGTTGTTCAAGCAGTTAATGGAGCGGTTTAAGATAAGGGAATTGCTAAGGACATTACCGTTTCCTGCTTCTAAGCATAAGAACAGTTATGATTCACAGACTGTGATAGAGACTTTTTTAGTGAATGTGTGGCTTGGTGGCGATAGGTTTGTTCACTGTGAAGCGATAAGGCGGGACAGGGTTTTACGGCAGACCTTTGGGTGGCGAAGGGTTCCCTCTGCATCTACTATTTCTCGTTTTTTCAACAGGTTCACTTATTCAATCAACCACAAGGTATTTCCTGCTCTTTTCAAGCACGTATTTGGTTACATAGATATTGAAGATGGGGTGATTGTTGACATAGATTCGCATGTTATTACGAGATATGGGATGATAGAGGGAGCGGAGGTTGGATATAATCCCAAGAAGCCTGGTCGTCGTAGTCATCATGCGATAGTAGCCTTTATTGATAAGTATTATTTATGTGTCAACGGATGGTTAAGGCGTGGGGACACAACAGCCAGTAGTAATGTAGAGAATTTTATAGGGGAAGTATTAGACATATTGGGAGATGAGGAGGTTAGTTTGGTACGTGCCGATAGTGGCTTTTGTAATCAGCGGTCATTAGAGGCGTTAGAGAAGCATGATTTGAAGTATGTAGTTAGGGCGAGGATGACAAAGGGTGTAAAGAGGGTTTTATTGAATATGCTTCAGTGGAGGGAGGTTGCTGATGGTATAGAGGTTGGAGAGGGAGAGTTGAAATTGTGGAATTGGCGGAAAGGGAGACGTGTTGTAGCAATTCGTTTTAGGAAGGGGGTGTATAGAGATGCACGGGGCAAGAGATTGCTAATAGAGGGCGAGGACTTATCACCTCAGTGGACATATCAGGCTTTTGTTACTAACACGGACTTAGACCCTTATGAGGTATGGGAGTTATACAGGGGTAGGGCAAATGTGGAGAATAGGATTAAGGAGTTAGTGTATGATTTTGGCATAGACCAGTTCAATGTTAGGAACTTCTGGGGCACGGAAGCTGCTTTCAGACTATGTCTGTTTGCTTATAACATAGTTAGTTTACTAAGACTTGTTGGCTTGAGGACCCAAAAGGCTGTCAGTTTTAAAAACTTGCGTTCTAAGATAGTTTTCCTCAGTTCTCGTTTAGTAACCCATAGTGGAAATACTATATTGAAGATAGGAGTGTCTGTAGGAGTTATGAAATTTCTAAGGATGCTATTAGAGAACATACACAACCTATCACCGCCAGTAAAAATATTTGCTATGTAATGTTAATAAATCAGGCAATGACAAATTGACAGTTGATGAATTTTGTGCAAAATTTGGGTTCATTCCTCAAAATAGTGCGGATTGGAGAACCGAAACTATTGACCTTTCAGCATACACAGGAAAGATGATTATTTTGAGATTCGTCTCAACTAATGATTATGGTAATAACTTATACATAGACAATGTCTCTGTTACTGCAGCCAGTTGTGGTGGAACACCTCTATCCAATAAATTCGCAATCCTCACGGGCAAGTATCAATCGGGAACAGTTACTCTTAAGTGGATGATGCAGGACGACCCATCTATTGACTCCATAGCGATCTTTAAACACATAAGAGGCAAATGGGAATTAGTATGTTCTCGAGCCTTTACCCCTGTGGGAACCTGTAAAGATGTATTTGAAAATGTTCATGGGACTCTACACAGAATGCACTATAGGTTATTTTACAAATCCGAGGACCATCCAAATTGGAGGCTTGGTGGTGAGACATTTGTAACTATTGAAAAAGGCTATTCTAATATGCTGTCAGAAGCAACGTTCTCTGCATCTTATGATCGAACAACCCAATCGCTAATTATAAGCGGACTTCCAGGAGATCACATTGAAACAGTTATTGTAACTGACCTAAGTGGTAAGCAAGTTGTTAATGTCCAGCATATCACGGAATCCTCAGAAAAAGTGAAAATCAGCGGCATTAAGATCCCTAGTGGATTGTATGTCGTAAAAGTGCAAATTTCTTCAGGACATGTATTATCAACATTATTAACTACTACACAATGAGTGTCCGTTGGGGAACTTTTATTTCCTTTATCTTTGTTTAGCCTCCTTGGACGTTGCTTGAACACCTGATTTGAGATAACTGATGGACAGGAGGTCCGGATTGGAACTTTTTGACAGGTTAGTAGTGTTAATAGGGATTGGCTTTAGGGTGATGTTGATTGATTGGTAAAGAAGTTGTTTGGCAGGCTGGTGGTGGCAGTGTGGTCCCTGAGAGTTGAGGGAAGTTTTAGTACCATGGAGAGTTTGATCCTGGCTCAGGGTGAACGCTAGCGGGGGGCCTAACACATGCAAGTCGTGCGATCGGCCCATGCTGTTTTGGTGTGGGTACGGAGCGGCGGACGGGTGAGTAACACGTACGCAACCTGCCCTGTGGACGGGGATAACCTTCCGAAAGGGGGGCTAATACCCGATATGCCTACGTGGCGCATGCTGTGTGGGTGAAAGCCTTTTTGGGTGCCACAGGAGGGGCGTGCGGCCCATCAGGTAGTTGGTGGGGTAGAGGCCTACCAAGCCTATGACGGGTAGCCGGCCTGGGAGGGTGGTCGGCCACACGGACACTGAGACACGGGTCCGACTCCTACGGGAGGCAGCAGTGGGGAATTTTGGGCAATGGCCGCAAGGCTGACCCAGCCACCCCGCGTGGAGGATGGAGCCCTTCGGGGTGTAAACTCCTTTTCTGGGGGACAAAGCTTGGGGCTTAGTGCTCTGGGTTGATGGTACCCCAGGAATAAGCACCGGCTAACTCCGTGCCAGCAGCCGCGGTAATACGGAGGGTGCGAGCGTTACCCGGAATTACTGGGCTTAAAGGGTCCGTAGGCGGGTTCATGCGTCGGTCGTGAAAGGCTCGGGCTTAACCTGGGTTAGTCGGCCGATACGGTGGACCTTGAGTCACGTCGGCGCTGGGGGAATTCCCGGTGTAGCGGTGAAATGCGTAGAAGTCGGGAGGAACGTCGATCGCGAAGGCACCTAGCGAGGCGTGTACTGACGCTGAGGGACGAAGGCTGGGGGAGCGAACCGGATTAGATACCCGGGTAGTCCCGGCTGTAAACGATGCGCGCTTGTCGTGCGCTCTG
>JAJRPU010000108.1 GCA_024280615.1 Bacteroidota bacterium
TAATCAGGTTGGGATACCAGCACATTATCTATATCAACCCCAAGCTTTTGAGCGTAGTATGTATCAAAGGCATGTTCCGCATCAATAAATGCTACTATACCTCCTTGTTTCTGTGCCTCTGCCATAGCATGTATTGCAAGAGTGGTTTTACCAGAAGATTCCGGACCAAAGATTTCTATTATTCTTCCTCGTGGATAGCCACCAACTCCAATGGCTATGTCTAATCCTATGCTACCAGTGGGAATTACAGGGACTTCTTCAACTGGACGCTCACCCAGCTTTCTTATAACACCCTTTCCGTAGCTTCTTTCCAAATAGTTAATAGCGTCCTTAAGGGCTTTTTGCCTATCAGATAAATTCGTACTCATAGTTATGTTTTCTTCAAATTTACAAAAGTTTTACAAATTGCGATGGGACCCATCACATAAAGGAGGCTTCTTAGTGTGTTTGCATAAACACAATGCCATTTTACGCTTTTTTTCAACAACGAATTTTACAGGTTGGAACCCCGTCCCTTTGTGTGAACCATCACAAAAGGGTTGGTTCTTACTTCTGCCACAAGCACACCACCAGTATTCCCCAGGTTCCAGTTCTAAAACAACAGGTCGCTTATCTGCTATTACAGGCTTCTGTTCCATTTTATTACTATTAAGAGAGGATTAAAAGTGCATTAGCGGAGGGGGCGGGATTCGAACCCGCGGTACGGGCTGTTACCCGTACTTGCGCTCTCCAGGCGCACCCCTTCGGCCGCTCGGGCACCCCTCCTTCCACTATCCACAAAACATTTTCTTAACTGTGTTCGGTTCCGTGAACGGTTTTGTTAATGAGTAAATCAATTATCACTGGATAGAACCTATGTTCTGTTTGATGTGTTTTGGCTGCCAAAGATTCAAGTGTCTCGTTAGGTTCAAGGGGAAATACAAATTGTGCTATTATGGTTCCTTTGTCATATTCTTCATTTACATGATGTATAGTAACGCCACTAAAATTTTCTTTGTTTTCAAGAATGGCTTTAAAGACGTTGTCTCCATACATACCTTTTCCGCCGTATGCTGGCAAAAGAGAAGGATGCAAGTTAACAATTCTTCCTTTGTATTCTTGAATCACATTCTCGGGAATCTTTCTTAGAAATCCTGCGAGGACGATAAAGTCAATACTGTGTTGTTTTAGAACATTGAGAAGGGATTCTTTTATTTGAGAAGAGGGTATATATTCTACCTGTACATTATGCTTGGAAGCTCGCTGAATGACACCGGCTGTTTTTTTATTTGTAATCACTAGAACAACTTTTCCCAATTTATCGGTATAATTGAAATACTTAATAAGCGCTTCTGCATTTGTTCCATTACCAGATGCTAAGACAGCTATTCTGATTGGTTTTGTTTTGTCGTTCATCCGTGGTCTTTAGCCGAATATTTGCGATAAATAAAGTATAAGGCGATTATCAGAATATAGGGAAACACAAATAGATAGATTATGCCAAGATTTAATGTTAAAGCTTTGTCCGAGCCTTCAAGAACAGACGTCTCAGCAGAGAGCTTGCACATTGCACATTGGGCAAATACACTGTTAATATAGATAATCATTAACAAAGATGCGAGAAACACCAAATTAAGCAAGCCCTTTTTAAACACTTGCATTTAATTTAAAAGCTAAAAAGGCAGGGTTCCGCATCAGCCGCTCAACCGCCTTACCCTTGCTCCCTTTCGGGCCTGGGGGATTCGGCAGGAGCTGGCTATGCGGTCCTGCCATTTTCTTAAAACGTTGGTCCGTAAATAAGAAGTTCCAAATAAAGAAATCTACAATTTATTTCACTCTCACAAAACCAAATTGTAAATTCCCGTTATGGTAATTTGCAGGTAGATATTTTCTGTTTGCAATGTAAAGTGTTTGTGAAGTGAGTTCAATTATTGACCATTCTGTTGGTCCATCTTCATGTGGTAGTGGTGCGACGATAATGTGTCCTTGAGCGGTTAGTTTGATGGAATAAGATGTTTGATAGATAACTTCATAAACACCGCTTCCGGGAGCACTTTCTTCAAAAATGGTTATTTGGGAGCCGTCAAATTCCCAGATGTAGCCTATTTTGTTTTTGTCTATAGGAGTTTGTTTCCAGCGACCAACAATTCTTTTCTTAACAGGTTGCCATATCCACGTGTGACATGATGTATTAGCTATTGCTACAGCTGTCAGAACAATTAATATTGATGCCAATTTGCGTGCATGTAGCATCATTTGGATAAACCTTTTCCTTGTTAAAATACAAAGTTATGAAAAATTGATAAAAATGCCAAAGGGAATTTTGACTACAAATAACTGCATATCTTTGACATATATGTCAGGGAAAGGAAATTATGGAGGCTTTTATGCATTTGTAAGCATGACTATAATGTTGTTTCTGGCGGGGCTTCTTGCTTTTGTCTCTCTTTTTGCTTATGAATTGGGAATCTTTATAAAAGAGCAAATTGTAGTTAGTATTGAATTACATCCTGAAGTTGATTCCACTCAGGTTAAGAAGGTATATGATTATTTTAAAAGCCAAGAATATGTGAAAGAAGTTGCCTTAATTGATAAAGAAAAAGCATTTGAGTTATTGAAGGAGGCTATGCCAGATATTGACCCTCAGTTGTTGGGATATAACCCTTTATTTGATGTCATAGAGGTCAGGCTCAAAGCTGACTATGTGTCGCCGGAGAGGGTTGAGGCGTTGGTGGGAGAATGGAAGGCTCGCTTTCCGTTCATTAGGAAAGTGATATACAATTCACAATTAATTGGCAAAATAGAGAATTACATTAAACGCGGTATGCTGATTTTGGGAGCGTTTACTTTGTCATTAGTTCTTTCAACGATTATTATAATCAATAGTACATTGAGATTGGCTATTTATACACGCAGATTTGTAATTAAGAATATGCAAATGGTAGGTGCTTCATGGTGGTTTATTGTTAGACCATTGCTTGGCAAGGCATTCTTGCTCGCTGTCTTTAGTTTTCTATTTTCAATTATCTTGATTGGACTCATTATGTATAAGCTGGTTGAGGTGTTCCCGGAACTCATGGTGTTTGTACAAAACAGAGAAAGGGAATTGATAATTATTGCAGGGGGATTGTTTGCCATAGGGGTTGTAGTGAGTGTGCTCACTACTTTCATTTCTGTGCTTAGATATTTGAGGATGCGAGTAGAGGACTTATATTAAGGAGTTTAGGTATTAACATGTGTAACATATTTTCTTACATACACTAACTTTGTATGTGAAAAGTTTCATACAATGGCAGAGAAGATAAGAAAAGAGGGTGGGAAGTTGATAGTGCCTGATAACCCTATAATTCCGTTTATTGAAGGAGATGGCATCGGGAAAGATATATGGAAGGCTGCTCAACCGGTGTTTGATGCCGCTGTTGAAAAGGCTTATGGTGGCAAAAAGAAGATTGAATGGCTGAAGGTTCTTGCCGGAGAAGAAGCATTTAAGCAAACTGGTGAGTGGCTTCCACAAGCAACAATAGACACGATTAAAGAACATTTGGTTGCAATCAAAGGTCCATTGACGACGCCCGTCGGCGGAGGATTCCGTTCATTAAACGTTGCCCTTCGTCAAATCCTTGATTTATATGCGTGTGTGCGTCCGGTAAGGTGGTATAGGGGTGTTCCATCACCTTTGCGAAAACCTGACAATATCAATATGGTTATTTTCAGAGAGAACACGGAGGACATTTATGCCGGTATTGAATGGATGGCATACACGCCAGAAGTCAAGAAGGTCATTAAGTTCTTGATTGAAGAAATGGGTGTCAAAACAATTCGTTTTCCTGAAAGTTCATCTATTGGTGTAAAGCCCGTGTCGGAAGAGGGTAGTAAGCGATTGGTTAGAGCAGCAATTAGGTATGCTATTGACAACGGCTATAAGAAAGTTACACTCGTTCACAAAGGAAACATTATGAAATATACCGAAGGTGCCTTCAGGAATTGGGGCTACGACGTCGCAGAAGAAGAATTTGGTGATGTTACATTCACTTGGAGACAGTATGATAAAATCAAGGAGGAGAAAGGCAAAGAAGCAGCAGAAGCCGCACTGAAAGAAGCAGAAGAATCAGGAAAGATTATCGTTGAAGACCTCATCGCAGACAACTTCCTTCAACAAATCATCATTAGACCACAAGATTTTGGTGTTATCGCTACACTTAATCTAAACGGAGACTATATTTCCGATGCCGCTGCCGCTCTTGTCGGTGGAATAGGTATAGCACCTGGAGCAAACATTAACTACGATACCGGATACGCAATTTTTGAAGCCACTCACGGAACTGCCCCTAAATATGCCGGGCTCAATAAGGTTAATCCATCCTCTATCATTCTTTCCGGGGCTTTAATGTTGGAATATCTTGGCTGGAACAAGGCTGCTGAATTAATACATAAAGCTCTTGAGAAAACCATTATGGATAAGACAGTTACCTATGATTTCCACAGGTTGATGGATGGAGCCACTTTGCTTAGTACTACTGAATTCGGCGACGCAATAATCAAGAATATGGATGCTGTGCTGGAAACAAGTTCTGTGTAAGTAGGTTTTATGAAAGATTGATGGCAGGAGAGAAAGTTAAAGTAAAGGTTATAAATAGGTCAAAGCATCCATTACCAGAGTATGAGACTTTAGGCAGTTCAGGCGTTGATGTGCGAGCCAACCTTGATGAACCAATTAAGTTAAAGCCACTGGAAAGGTCACTTATTCCAACGGGATTATATGTAGAGATTCCAGATGGATATGAAATTCAGGTTAGACCACGGAGCGGAATGGCTCCCAAAAAGGGAATAACCCTACTAAACACGCCAGGCACAATTGACTCAGACTACCGGGGAGAGATAAAAATCATCGTAATTAATCTATCTCAAGAGGAACAAGTTATTGAAGATGGAGAACGGATAGCACAATTAGTGCTATGTCCAGTTGCCCGAATAGAGTGGGTTCCAGTTGAGGAATTGGCTGATTCGGACCGAGGAAAAGGAGGATTTGGACATACGGGATTTAAATAAATGGTGATATGAATTGGATAATTCCTATTGCAGGGAAAGGCAAGCGACTTCGTCCACACAGTTTCTCGCGCCCTAAACCACTGTTCCCTATTGCAGGGAAGCCAGTGGTAGCACGATTGATGGAAACATTGCATAGGATAAGTGGCACGCCTGAGAACATAGTGTTTGTCGTCTCGCCCTGGCAGGACACTTCTTTAATCCCACAGATTGTTGAATCTGTTGTGGGCAGTGGAGCTAACGTGCACATTAAGGTTCAAGAGAAGGCTGAGGGCACTGCACACGCTGTCTACCAGGCTGGTAACCTGCTCAATGGTCCCGTTATGATTGCCTTTGGAGACACTATCTTCAAGCCATCACAATATGCTTTGCCCGATGCAGATGGGGCAATATGGACTTATCATGTTGAGGACCCTTCTTCCTATGGAGTGGTGCTCACGGACCAAGAAGGCGTTATAACCGGGATGGTTGAAAAGCCCGATGTGCCCATTTCCCACAAGGCAATTATTGGTGTTTATTATGTTCGGGAAGGACAGGCTCTGAAAAAACACATTGAACATTTGATTGAGAACAATATCCGTGGAAAAGGAAATGAATTCCAATTGACTGATGCTCTTGAAATGATGATTAAAGAGGGTTTGAAATTGGTTGCCCTACCCGTGTCACAATGGTTGGATACAGGGAATCACAAGTTATTACTAAACGCACTAAAAACAATTTTAACAGAGGAAGGAACATACATAAGCAAGGACGCCATCCTGAAAAACTGCACTATCATCAATCCCGTTTATATTGGTCCATACGTTCACATTGAAGATGCAGTGGTTGGACCGCATACTGCCATAGAGGAAGGCACGCAAATTAACAATAGTGTCCTTAAGGAATCCGTTGTTTTAGAGAACTGCAAGATTGAAAACATTGTTGCTAATCATAGCATAATTGGAGAAAATTCGGTATGGAAAAGAAAGATAGACAAGTTGATATTAGGTCCTTATTCCGTTTGGGAATAGGTGGTTTGCTTGTTGTGTCGTTTGTGGGCTTGATGGGTTGTGGGGGAAGTAAATCTGCGCAACAGTTCGCTGTTTCCTATAATAAAGCAGACCAAGAGGAGCGGGACAGTTTTATGTCCCGACGGTTCCTTGTTGATGCCGTTAAAGATTATTCTCTTGAGAACTATAAGGAGAGTTATTACAATGTACGGAGGGCTCTGGACAAAGACCCATACAATAGCGGGGCAATGTATCTGCTCTCTAAATTATATTTCGGTGCTGGACGCCTTGATGAAGCATTAGAGTACGCCGCAAAGGCTGTTAAAACAGATTCTACAAACAAGTGGTATTGGCAGAACCTTGGCATTGTTTGTATGCACATGGAGAAATATAACTGTGCTATCGGAGCCTTTGAACGTGCAATAGCACAAGACACAAATGACATATATCTTTATGAACCGCTTTTGCAATTGCTTCAAGAAAGGGAAGAGTGGGAAAAGGCAATTAAATATTACAAGCGGGTCGTTAAGTGGAGGGGCGATGACCCAGAAGCCCTCGTGCAACTGGCAAGATTGTATTATCTGGCAAACAAACGAGACTCTGCTATGACAGTGTTGAAACAGGCTGTTGAGGGACCGCATCCGCCAGACGACGCATTTAAGTTGTTGTTGGACCTACTTATCAAAGGGGAGAAATATCGGGAAGCACGAGCCCTTGTCAAAGAGTGGAAAGAAAAAAATCCTGATTATCCATACCTATACTTGCACTTGGCTGAGATATACAGGCATCAGAAAGAATATGACA
>JAJRPU010000109.1 GCA_024280615.1 Bacteroidota bacterium
GATAGTGATAATTGGATGGATCTGTTTGTGTCAAAAGTAGACGTGTATGGGAACATTTTGTTTACTCGGTTAATGGGTGAGTTGTGGGCGACAGAAACTCGTTGTAATGACTATGCACACTCGTTATTTTATCACAGACAGCAGGATAGACTTTTTGTGTTGGGTACTTTGCATGATGGATGCTTAGGCAATTCAGGTCGGGATATTTATGTTGCAGAAGTAGATCAATCCAATGGAAGTTTAAAGATGGTGGTTAACGTTGATTTTGTGGGGTCTTCGTATGAACCTGTTGCAATAACGCCTGTTGCAGACCCTGCAAGTAGTAATGTTGTCCTTTGGACTCGAGAGATCAGTAATGGTATTGTATATGTTGAACTGGACACGCCATCAGTAGTTTCAACACTGCCTGTTAAAGTATATCCAAATAATATGAACTCTATGTATGATGCCAAGGTGTTTTGGGATGAATTACGAAGAATCTATATCATTGTATCTAATATTTACACTACCACTGGACAATGGGTTATATGGATTGCTGCTCTGGATGGTTCATTTCAGCCAATTTATAGTAAATTTTTATTTCAAAATACTTTTTATGCAGCTGCTCTATCTGATTCCTTATTGCTTTTCACAATGGATGGTCCCCCTGGATTACCTTATAAAGAGGTACTCATAGCATTAGATGTTAGCACTGGTTCATTCAAATGGGCACGTGAGATAGGGCAAGGACAACTATGGATAGCTGACCCTCAAAATTCAGTAACTCATTTTATAATTCCAGGCAAGCGGGGAATATGGCTAATTAGAAGCTTTTACTTGAATGACAATAATAACAATCCAGAAAAGGGAATCTCTGTTAGTTTACATAGTTACACAGATGGGAGCATGCAAGGACCATCTTGTTATGATGCCCCTTTTGTTCCATCTATGTTACCAGACACAACTATTCCAGTAAATTTTGTAAATATATCTTTTGTGCAAGATACCACTACTACAACTAAAGTAGGGCTTCTGGGTAGTATAGATACATCAAACATATTAGTTCAAAGAGCTTGGGGCAAAACAATAGGTTCTTTTGTCGTGAAGCCACAACAACCGTGTCTTGGTAGCTCTTTTTCTGTGTTTGATTCCTCGCAGAATAATGTTGGGTGGATATTTGAGGGTAATTGTTCATATCCTAATTATCCATTGTATGTGGATAAAGGAGATAGCTTGGTTGTGTCCGCTCCTTATTCTCAGTGTCAAGACACACTAATCCTTATAGCCACTACTGCCAACAGCGTAGCTAGTCATAAATACTCTTATTGCCCCGATACAATAATTATGCCGATCACATATGTTGCCCCTATCAATGCCGCGGGATTCCAATATTCCACTAATGGGCTAACCGTCACTTTTATAGATACTACACAAGACGCCTCCTCTTGGCTATGGGACTTTGGAGATGGCACAACAAGCTCGGTTCAAAACCCTACGCATACGTATGCCAATCCGGGAACCTATAACGTATGTCTTACAGTAAACAATTCATGCAATCAGCCAATGCAAGTGTGTGATACAGTAAAAGTAATGCCTACTTCAGTACTAAACCCTGATATTATGGGTTTTCAAGTAACAAATGATTATATCACACTTGACAATAGTGCAGATAAAATTGAAATATTATCATACACAGGAAAAAGGCTTAGCCAATGCCAAAAATGTAAAAGCATCTCATTAACTCAGTTGCCTCAGGGTTTATACGTAGTCAATATATACTCGCAAGGTTTAGTTAATAGAATGACATTCGTTCGTTACTAACAAACAAGTAACAATAGTTTATTGACAACCACATATATTTGATTGAAAGTTTTTGACCTAAGTGCCTTACCAAACCTTGCATTCTTGGATTTCTACTATCTTATTCAAAGTAATCGGAACTCATGGATTTAAAATGAAAATAATTATTTAATGCAGCTTTTTATTTGTTAACAAAAAAATAATTCATTTTGCTTTAGATAAAGTTTTTCATACCTTTGTAAATACATACTTAAATTAAATTAGTCATGAAGCTACATTTATTCATTTTTTCATTCACAGTGAATCTTTGTTTGTATTCACTGGTTGTTGCACAGTCAACAGATTCAGTGCTATTGGATTCTACAATTCTTTATGTTCCTGACGCGACTAATTTAGCATGGGAACCCTCTGAAAAAGAATTGTTGAAATATGATAGTAAATTACGCTTGATAGAGGAAAAGCGGTTGCTGTGGGACGGCGCCACACTATCATATCAAAATTATATGTTAATTGTTAGAAGCTATTATCCAGATGATAAAGAAAAAACGGTTACCGAGAAGATATGGGACCCTGGCACTAACCAATGGGAAAATTATAGGTCTTATTCTTATAACTATGATGGAGCGGGCAGGGTCATAGAACAGATTGATTCACAATGGGATAATGCATCTCAAAATTGGGAGCCCTTAGCACATTCAATATGGGCCTATGATGCAGCCGGTAACGAAATACTATATGTATACAGGCTTTGGAACACGATACTCTCTCAATGGCGAACTGAGGATAGCATTATAAGAGCATATAACATTGATAACAGGGAAATTTTATATGAATCTCATAGATGGGATGCTCTTTCTTCAACAGTAAAGCCAATGTGGCAATATGTGTCAACTTATAATTCTTCTAATCAACTTGTTGAACAAGTTCGCAATAGTTGGGATGATGGCATCACGGCTTGGACTCCAGATTTCAGGTATCAATATAGTTATAACAGTCAAGGGTATCGCTCGTCAACAATTACGTATAGGTGGGACGGTGCCTCATGGCAGAACCTAACAGCATCTTATCTTTATTACGATGTGAATGGAAACCGAATTCAGGAAATATATCAACAATGGGACGTGGTAGCCTCCTCATGGGTTAATTCTATTCAGGTTTTTCTTGAATATGACCAAGATAATAATTTAACAAGGTACACACGGCAAGAATGGGATGTTCCCTCAAGTGCATGGATTAACAATTGGCAGACATTAAGAGCTTATTGGGACTCCTTGCTTATCTATAGAGTTTTTCAAACTTGGGATAGAGCAACAAATTCATGGCAGAACAACAACCAAATATTTGCACAATATAATTCTAAAGGCTACCGAGAATATTACTTATCACAAGTGTGGGATGGTTCCCAGTGGGTAAATGATGCACAGAGATTCTATAAGTTTGACTCTTTGTTTAATATGATTCAATATAGTTATGAAGTGTGGAATGCCGGTGTCTGGGAAAAAGACGAACGCAAAGACTATTTTTATTCTAAGCATGGACTGATTGCCGGTTCCATCTATCCAAGCCACAAGGCAAATGAAATAGTGGTCATAACAAATATGATAAGTGATGGAACACTTAGAATCATCAATAATTCGCAACAAAACTTTATAGCTATACTGTATACTGCAAATGGACGCCAAACCGCACAATTTGAATTAACAACAGGTTCCAATGAATTTAAAGTTGTAAATTTGCCACCCGAAACATACTACTTAATAGCTAAGTCTTCCAATAGTATCTTTTTGATTGATAAAGTTATCGTGACTCATTAGCCAAGTTTATATTGAGGGAAACAAATTGAAGTGAAGGGGTGCTTTAATTGAATTGCAACTTACACGCGTGTTATATTTAAAAGGCATAACCTAATGAAGAACCTTGTTTTTTGTTAAAAAGGAGTTCAATAAATACATTACCGGCACGACAATCAGAGTCAAAAGTGTAGAAAAAGTGAGTCCGAAAATCACTGTCAGGGCAAGTGGTCCCCAATAGGCAAAGTTTCGCCCACCGAAGTATATGTCCGGTTTTAGTTCTGTTAACAATCCAATAAAGTCTATGTTGAATCCTATTGCCAGTGGCAGCATACCCAGAACGGTTGTTATTGCAGTGAGCAGAACGGGTCGAAGCCTCATTTTCCCCGCATGGACAATAGCTTTAATAAGGTCCTCTTTTGTGAAGCAATCAGACCCCTTTTCCTGTTTCATTCTTGCAATGGTAAGATTAGTGTAGTCCACCAGAACAATGGCATTGTTAACAACTATTCCAGCAAGGGCAATGGCTCCAATCATGGTCATTATTACCACTACATCCATTCCGGTGATGGCAAGCCCCCACAACACACCAGTTATGCTAAACACAACACTGGCAAGGATTATCAGTGGTTGAGAATATGAATTAAATTCTGTAACAAGGATGATTAGGATAAGAAATAGAGCAATGGCAAATGCCTTGGTCAGATAGTCCACGTTTTTCTTCATTTCTTCTTGTTCTCCTGTGAATTTGTATGTAATGCCGGCAGGAATTTGCATTTGTTTTAAGTGTTGTTGCATTTGTGTTACCACCTCAGGGGCACCATATCCTTTCTCCACATTAGAATAGAGCAGTATGTATCTCTTGCCATTTTTCCGATATATAGCATTAAAGCCACTTATGTGTTCAAAGGATACCACATTTGCAAGCGGTATTAACGCATTTCTTGACATGTTCGGAACCTTTAGTAACTTTAGCAGCTCCGTATTATAGCGATAATCCTCATGCAACTTTACATTAATTGGATGGTCTTCCTGCATGTAGTTGAGTGTTGATGCCTCCGTCCCATTCAAGGCGGTCCGTAGCGTTAAAGCAACTTCCCGAACACTTATTCCAAGTTGATTAACTAAATCCCTGTCAATATGTGCAATGGTCTGTGGGTATGTCCTGTTGATATTCATTTGAAGTCCTTGAAGACCAGGAATGCTTACAGAATCAAAGTATCGTTTAACATAATTTGCAAATTTGTATAGAGTTATGTAATCTTCGCTATATATTTCCAGGCTAATGGGATATCCCATAGGCGGTTTATTTTCCAATTTACCAGTATATAGACTGATTCCAGCCCTATTGCCCAGCATTGAGCTGATTGTGTCCATTAAAGCGTCCGAATTAATGCCCTTCTTATACCTGTCCAGAGAAAAATCAATGGTTATTTTTCCTTTGTTTCGTGTCTTGCCAGGCTCAATGCCCCTGTGAATATCATAAGCCCCTTTGCCAACCTGTTCTATTATAGCCGTTACACCGCTTGTATCGTAGCCCCTTGAATATATGTAGTCGTATATCCTTTGTGCCAGATTGCGAGTGAAAGAATCTGTAACAGTTATATCAACACCCTCAGGAAACTCAATGAACACATATCCTTGGTCTGCTTGAACATTCGGAAAGAAGTGGACGTGCGGACTACTTAACTTTAAGGCAATAAAGCCACCTGCAAAAAGAATTATACTTATTAGAAGCACAAGATAGGGTCTGAAGCCTGTCAAGAACCACGTCAGATGACGGGAATACATATTTTCCAAACGTGCCAGAAAAGTATTTTGAAACCATAATACTGTTTTGTGAAAATAAGTTTTATATATAAGTATTGAAAATGAAACCACAAATGTTATTACTCCGAAGGCAGTGAACGTTTTCCTGACTCTATCGGGCAAGTCGGTCATTTTTACAATAACTAAAGCCGCAAGGGAAATTAACGTTATTGCAACAAGTGCGTATATAAGCGTTCTTCTTCTGTTTTTTATCCATTGGGCTTTCCCTTGAAAGAATTGAGCGGGTTTTTCTGTATAGCGAGCAATAAATACAGGATTAATTACCAGAGCGACAATAAGCGACCCGGAAAGAACTGAAATAAGGGTAATTGGCAAATAGAACATAAATTCGCCTATTATTCCGGGCCAGAGACCTAGTGGAAGGAATGCAGCCACCGTCGTGGCAGTGGACGTAATGATTGGAACGGCAACCTCCCCAACCCCATATTTTACTGCATAGAATA
>JAJRPU010000110.1 GCA_024280615.1 Bacteroidota bacterium
AAATTAGCAAGAAGAAAGCCGTTAATAAAAAAATTGCCTCTATCCATGGTAGAACCAATTGCTGGAGAGGTAGTGCGGTATCTTACTTTTAGTTTAAGGACTTGTCCTAAAAGGCTTATGGATTCAGGATTTCACTTCCAATTTCCACATATTGAAAAAGCAATGAGCGATCTGGTTAGAAAACTGTAAATAAAACTGCTATGATTAGAACAATTCACAATTGGCTCACAATTATTGTGATAATGTTCTTCGTTATGGTTTTTCTGGGGGGAATTACGCGTCTTAAAGATGCTGGACTATCAATTGTGGAATGGAAACCCGTAACAGGAATTATTCCACCATTTAATGAACAACAGTGGCAAGAGGAGTTTGAAAAGTATAAGCAAATAGGACAATATGAGATCCTGCATAGCCACTTCACTCTTGAAGACTTCAAGCAGATCTATTGGCTTGAGTGGTTACATAGGCTCTGGGGCAGGCTGATGGGCTTAGTTATCTTGCTTCCCGCCTTATGGTGGTGGGTCAGAGGCAAGTTTTCTAATCTCTGGCTTAGGAGAGTATTAATTCTCGTATTCTTAATGCTTGTTCAGGCGACACTGGGATGGCTGATGGTGAAGACTGGAGTTGATAATCCGTTGCCGTGGGTAGACCCCCTTTTCTTAGGTATTCATAATCTTTTTGCACTTTTTGTGTTTAGTTACGTTGTTTATTTATGGTTTGTAAGCCGACCGGCAGGCTGGTCGCCATTGCCATCTTCTTGGAGTAAGCCCCTGCATATTGCTCTGGCTCTTTTCGCTCTTCAATTTTTTTACGGAACACTAATGGCTGGGATGCGTGCCGCCCTCGCTGGAACTTCTTACCCCACTTTCTATGGAGAATGGATTCCCCAAGGATTATGGCTGCCAGAACTCGGATGGGAAAACTTGCTTGAAAACAAAGTATTCATAAATTTCATTCACAGGCATTTGGCTCTTTTTCTCGTCTTGCCTTTCTTTTTTATAAAACCCTTAACCCACAGAGTTAATCTATTCCTAATTGGGTTGTGGACATTGCAGTTTTTGCTTGGTATTCACGCCCTTATTTTCTACACAAAAGATATTAAAATCTACTTTGCCGTTTTGCATCAATTAAATGGCTGGCTGTTCTTCATGGTATTATTTATAGCATTTTTGAGGACAAAGGAGAAATTTGTTAAGAAGTGGATAGAATAAAGAGCTTAAAAGAGGTCTTCCTGAAAGCAACAAAGATTTATGAGCCTGAATACTTAGAAAATAGACGGTTTTTCTATCCTTGTGAAATTGTATTGTCCATAATAAGGGGATTTGATATTTATGCGTGGCTTACAAAAGTAAATGGATATAACCACCAGTTGCTAGATTACCTTAGAAAAGTAAAGTATTATCAAGGTGTTTCTGTAAACGAAGTTCATAATCACATTTCTAATTTGCCCTTAATTATTTTTAACCCCATCAATATGTCTATTAAAGATTTGAATAAAGTTTTTAAACTTATTGAGCAACGAATTTTTAGGGTAAAAACGTCAGCATTGCAATGCTGGTGGAATACAATAACTGACGAATTGCTATTGAATGTGCAAGAGCATTCAGAGGCAATGAATGGAATTATTTTTGTTCAGAACATTGCGAAGTTAGGAATTTTAGAAATTGTGATTTACGACAATGGTGTAGGTATTTCAGGAAGTTTATCTAAGGCTAAAAAGAGATATCTGACCCCACTGGAAGGCTTGTCCTTAGTATTACAACAAAGAGAATCTGCGAAGAAATACTATGATAATGAGCGGGGAGAAGGAATAGCAACTGTTAGGAGGCTTGTCACGGGACTGTCTGTTCTGGAAGGAGAGTTAGTAATTATGTCTGGCAATGTTGCTGCATATATGTGCCATGAAAAAAAGGAGATTTTGTCTTTTCCCCTTAGATGTGTTACTGGAACACTCGTTGTAGTTAGGATAAATAATGAAAGGGGACTATATAACTTAAGCATGGAAGAGGTGAATAATTTGATTGCAGATTATGATTAAGGAAGCCAGATATTTAATAATTGGGAAAATTTAAATAGATTTGTTCTAAATCTATTTTTTTTCTTGACTTCTTTCCCCGTATGACCTCGTCCATATTAAATATTAAGTTGATTTTTTCGTTCATATTTACAAACCTTAGATTCTTTTCTTCCTTAATCTTTCTGAACTCGTGAGCTGCCGAAAGACTTACAAAATCAACGTTAGAAAAATCTATAATAGAACCTTCGGGCAGAGAAGCTAGCAATTCCCTGACTTCGTCTCTTGTTAGGATCGTTTCTTCTTTTAATGCCAATGTGATTGCCATGATAGATTATTTTAATGGTTCTTTCAATACTAAATTACGATAAAATAACGAGAATGGGTGCATAAAAGTCATGTTTTAAGATGAATGATAGGGGGCTCTCTATGACACATTGATACCCCACATAGAACTTTACTTATTAACCAAGCGTTTGTAGATGGCATTATAGGTGTTTATTCCTCTCTCCACATTCAACAATGGTATTGCTTTTTCTCTAATCTGTTGTGGATTCCAATTTTTTGAAAGCAGTAAGTCAATTGCTCTTGATAATGTTTCACGTGAAAAATCAGAAATTACTATTCCGCCAACTGTGGCTTCCAAGATATAACTGACATCCCCAATATCTGTTGCTATAACAGGAACACCGGCAAATAGCAATTCAGCTAATTTGGTAGGACTTGCCCCAGTTGAACTGAAGGTTTGTTGAACAAAAACTAAACCGGCATCAAGGGTTGCCACAAGCATCTTGCTTTCTTTGGCAGAAACACTTAGCAAAGTGAAATCAGAAGAATCAAGGTGGTCGGCAAAGAACCGCTTGACTCCGTCGGAAAGGTTTTTTATTGCCAGAATAAAGTGTGCATCGGGACGTTTTTTCTTCAGTTCCCTAAAGAACATAATCATTTCATCAAATAAGTACCATTGGATGAATGAACCAATGTGTCCAATCAGATACGCATCTTCTGGCAGGTTGAATTTCTTTCTTAAAGCCCTTTTGACTTCATGAGTTGACAAGGGAATGTCTTCGGGGATAGCACAGCAAGGAATTACACTTATGGGTGGGTGGGTGGGGATGTACTTGTCTCTTCTCCACTTTTCAATTACTTGTTTTGCTGCTTCGGTTAACACAACAATGTGGTCAGAATTAATTAAAAGTTCTCGCTCTATTGCTTTGGTGCGGTTGTATAGCCATTTATAGATAGGATTTTGGGGATTCCAGAGCCCTGACTCTATGCGTTGGTCCTGCCAGAATCCTCGCATATCAAAGAGCAACTTTATGCCTTTAAATTGTCTTTTTAGTTTTAAGCCAATGTATGCTGGCAGTAGAGATCGGGCATGAATTACCTTATAATTTCGGTGAGAGATTAATTGTTTTGCAGTGAAATACATCTTGTACATATCAAACAGGGTACTGGCAAGTGGTGGGCGGTTGGTGAAGTCCTTGTATATCCATTCAATACCATACTTATCTAACAGATTTTGCATAGAAAACTTTTGTTTATAAAAAATGTGCTTTTTTTCAAAAGAGAGAATATCAATTCTCCAGTTGTGTTCTTTAGCCAGTCCAAGCACATAAGCCAAAATCTGGCTCTCACCTAAGGGTTCAGTAATACCGTCATAAGTGAGATACAGAATATCTCTTCTGTGTTCGGACATTTTTATTTTGATGGTAAGATGAGAGGTCTTATCTCTAGTTCTAAAACATTGCAATTCTCTTCACATTGAATGGCGTGAAAAACACTTCGGGCAACCTGTTCTGGTTTAAGCATCCAGTCGCCAACTTCCACACCTGGGAAATTTCTGAAAAAGTCTGTTTTTACCGAACCTGGATGGATAAGTGTTACATGAACACCATATTGTCGCACCTCTTTGAAGAGGGAAAGGGCAAAACCTCTTACTGCAAATTTTGTGGCACAGTACCCTGTTCCCTCAGCAATTCCGTTTAACGCTGCAACAGACCCCAGAAAAATAATATGTCCTTTCTTTTGCTTTTTCATAATGGGAACTGCCAAGCGGGTTAAATAGAACGTTCCGAAAACATTAACTGCAAACATTTCCAGAAACTGTTCAGGCGATAGTTCTTCAACGGGCTTGAAATAACCCAACCCGGCATTGTTTACTAATACATCTAATCGTTCGCCAAGGAAATCTAAGGCATTGTTAAAAGCCTCTTCCACCTGTTGCTGGTCCCTAACGTCAGCCTTAATGAACTTGAAATCAGGGTAGTCCCACTGGGGGTCGTTAAGTCCGATACCCGCCACTTTAATTCCCTCAGACAAGAATTTTTCAGCAATTGCTTTGCCAATGCCCCTGCTAACACCAGAAATTATCGCAGTTTTTTGCATACCTCGTCATTTCAAATAGTAAAAATAAAACACAGCATCTTCTATAGTGAAGTAAAGCACTATCTTTGCATAAACGGGAACACTATGGAATTTGAGAAGGAGAAGGCTAAGAAGGAATTGTTAAAGAAGATGATAACCACACAAATTATAATAATAGATGAATCAAAGCCCTTTCAGTGGCGCTCCGGAATAAAAAGTCCTATTTACATTGACCTGCGCCGTATGTTAGGCGATGTTATGCTTCGTAATATGGTAATTAATGCCTTAGATGCCTTCGCGCGCCAGTTTCAAGATAATGTCCAGGTGATAGCAGGCGTTGCAACAGGAGGCATACCATTAGCAACTATGCTCGCAGACAGATGGCAAATGCCCTTAGCTTATGTCCGCCCACAGCCAAAGGAATATGGATTGGGCAAACAAGTGGAAGGAGCTGTAGTAGCCTACAAAAAAATACTTCTTATTGAAGAACTCATTTCCACAGGGGGTAGTGCAGCAAATGCAATAGAAGCTCTGGAGCGGGAGCGAGCAGAACCCATCGCTCTGCTGTCAGTCTTTTCATATGAATTCCCTGAAGCTAAAGAACGATTCGCAGATTATAATTGGGAAAGATTAACAACAATCTTCGACCTCGTAGAAATTCTAGACAACAAACGTAGAAGAATCATAGAAAAGTGGCTAGAAGAAATGCAGGTTAAAATTGATGATTAGAAAAATTCTGGGTCATAGTTCAATAAAGTGAAATCGTCATAATATAGGTCATGAATCTTATCTAATATATATTTAGGCAAATTAGGGATTTTTCCCATTGTTGTAATGTTAGCTTTAGGCAGAGACGGAGCAATAGATTTTAATCCACGTTTCTTTAAAATATCAGTCAGTTTTTTATAGTCTTTATCAATGGTTTCTACCTTTCCTATAAAATCTTGTAGAATTTGCCCCTTTGTATCAACTAAAAAATAGACTTGTGGATAGAAGTGGATATAAATGAAGCGGGTAGAAGGTGTTAACCAATCTACAAACTCTTCAAAAGAATGAAATTTATAGAGGACAGTTGTAGAGAATACCAAGTCTTCTTTAAAATTATTTTTTTTCCACCCTCCTTTTTTTAAGAATTTATATGCTGAATATAATCTGGCAACAGGGTGTCTAACGAAGGTAAATTTAAAGTAGTGGTTAATATCATTACCTAAGGACATTTGGTAGTATTTAATAGGTATATGTCCAGGTATTCCTTTATCAAAGGGAATTTTACCCATAATAGCAATTCTTAATGATACACCAGCTGCCTTGGGAATATGAGTGAAAATGACTTTATATTCCTTAGTTATACGAGGAAATCGCTTCTGCAAAACTACGATTTTATACCATAGCCAGCGCTGTCTTATAAAATCAATATAACGCCACCACATATAGCCAAGGGGCGGTATTGTGTGAAATAAGCTCATTAGAACATTTGAAGGAAGAAGGCTTTGCATAAGATTTTTCTGGTAAAAATAAAGATTCTATTTTTGGTGTAAAAAAGATGCACAGGAAGGTTTATCGCACCTTTAATAAGTTACTCTCTCCATACAACATTACTGGCAAAGTTCTTGAAATTGGTGCTACACTTACTGAAGACACCCTCTTAACTTTGCCTGCGCTTTCAAGGGCAAGTTTTAAGCTAGGAGTTAATCTACTAATAGAAGGAAAAAGAGGGGACTTTGAAATAATAAAAGGTAATGCTAATTCTCTTCCCTTTGATGATGAAGAGTTTGATTGTGTTATATCTAATGCTACATTAGAACATGATAAATATTTTTGGAAAACCTGTGATGAAATGAAGAGAGTATTAAAAAAGGGAGGCATATTAGCTGTTGGATTTCCTGGATTTGCACATAATCCTATCTTAAGGAGAATACCGCTCTTAAAGTCTTTTACCTTTACATATAGAGTACATAATGCACCTGGCGACTATTATCGTTTCTCTCCTCAGGCTATGAGAGAGGTAATTTTAGAAGGAACAGAAGTTCAAGCGGTAAAAGTTATAATGCAACCACCAAGAATCATAGGTATAGGAATTAAAAAGTAATACTAAGTGAAACGATACGCTACTTTTGCATTGCAGAGATGCTAGCAAGGAAACTAATTGTGTCGGCAATTATGCAAAATTATTCCCCCGGTGGAGTGGCTACACACGTATATAACTTAATTAAGCACATGGAAGCATATGAATTCGTTATTTACGCTAAACAAGGTAAGTGGCAGAAAATTTATAAAGAGTTAGATAATGTAAAATATGTAAAGACTGGATGGCCAGCTCTTTCGAAGGTAAAAAAAGAAGGAGTTCATATTGCTCATTTCCATGCTATTAGACCATTACTGGTCTCCCTTCTAAAAAATATGCTCAACCTTAAAAAGAAAGAAATTCCGATTGTAGTAACCCTTCATGGATTACCTATAAGAAAATTCAAAATAAAAAAAGGTCTCTTTTGGAAAATGGCATATAGGTTAAAAAGAGCTTACGAAGGATGGGCAGTCAGGAAAGCAGATGTCGTGATATGTGTTTCTGAATCTGATAGACAATTTGCGATAGATGAATTCAAGATTACTCCTGAAAAAATCAGATTGGTTTATTATGGTATACCCTTGAAAGATAAATCTACTATAGTTAGTAATGATAAGCTGAAATTAAGAGAGCGTTTCCACATTGGTGAAGAAGATTTTGTTTTTATTATTCCAGCACGATTTCACGAACAAAAAGGCCTAGATACATTGGCAAAAGCTTTACTATGCTTAGAAACATGGCTTGTGGAAAGAAAAATTAAATTTGTTTTTCTTGGAGATGGACCTATGTTTAAGGAAATATACAATCAAATAGGAGGATTACCTTTTGTTAAGATGGAAGGCGTTGTCCCTCATGAAAAAATGCCAGAATGGTGGTCTATTGCAGATGGAATGATTCTCCCTTCTAGATGGGAAGGATTGCCAATATCTTTGATTGAAGCAGGATTATTTAAAGTCGTTCCTATAGCTTCAGATATACCAGGTAACAATGAAATAGTAATTCATAATAAGACAGGCTTATTGTTTGAAATGGATAACGTTAACCAGCTTGTAGAAAGAATAAAATCTGCAATTCTACATCCGGAAACTATGAGACAGTTAGCCAATAATTTACATGCACTTGTTATAGAAAGGCATTCCATTGATGTAATGATAACAAAAATAAAAGAAATTTATGAGAAATTAGCATTAAATAGCATAGATTAAACATATAAATGTGTGTTTTTTTTTTGCAAAAAATATTGCAATTATAAATACAGAATAGAAAATGAGAAACTTTTTACTTAAAATGCTTGTGAGAAAAAGGGTGAAATAGTGTAATGATGTTCAAGGAAAAAACGGTAAGATTAGATAATATGATCAAGGAAATCTTGTTAAAAAGAGTGTCTTTTTATAAGCAAGCAACTTTTCGCCTCTTGATGTCAAATTTAAAGGATCAGTATATGTTCAGTGTTACACGAGAAGAGCTGTTCAGTGTTTATCCTCTTGTTAAGCATTCTCTTCATAATCTCTTGAAGTCTTGGTATCACGAGAAAAGCTGGCGGCAAATAGAGAGGCATATAGGAGGGGGTAGTTTGTTATTGAGGAGAGGAGTTGGTGAGTGGGTCTTTGATGTCTTTTATGACCATTGGACAACCCTCTCTGGGCTTTTCAAAGCAGCCGAGTTGAACGTTATGGTGTTCCGTGAGGGGAAGCATTTTGCATGGACAGATGGAGAAGTGAGGTTGTTCCTTCGTGATAGGTTCCTTCTGGGTCCTGATGTGTCAACTGTACACGAGGTGTTTTATGAAAAGGTGTATAGCTTGCCGATAGACTTGGACCTGGGTGATTATAGCGTGTTGGATATTGGTGGTTATATTGGAGACTCAGCACTATGGTTTGTTAAGCAAGGGGCTGCAGAAGTTCATGTTTATGAACCTATTCCGGTTAATTTTGAAGTTCTCCAAAAGAATGTTGAGTTAAATAGAGAATTAATTTCTCGGAAGCGAAGCCAAATAAACATTTATCAGGAGGGCATTTCTGATTTTGAGGAAGAGATACAAGTTCCATATTGGGGTGGTCCCGGAACCTCCATAGAGGAACCGCTTGAAGGTAAAGAAGTAAGAAGGGTTAAAACAACGAGATTGGAGAAAGCTTTTGAGAGGATGACTAAACCAATAGGGCTTGTTAAAGTAGATTGTGAAGGATGCGAATTTCAAATTTTTTCCAAGCACAAAGACGATGAAGAAATTCTACGACAAGCTATGGTATATATCGTGGAGGTCCATGGTAATATTAGTAAGATGAAATCTATCTCAGCCAATCTTGAGAAATTGGGCTATTCTATTTTGCAGGTGGATAGATTGGCGAAAAGAGTTTTTGTACTCAAGGCTGTTAGGAAATGAGACCTGTTATTTGATTTCTATACAATTAGCGTTTAGGACATATAATTCTTGAGTGTTGCTATAATTAGCCAAATGAATCCAACCACAGGCATATAAAGAAGAACCGGGTACCGATAGCTTGCTATTGTGAGTAGAGACAGCAAAAGTCCTACGGATGAAGCGTCCCTGCTCAGGTGAAGAAAAAAGCAGATCACCACCTACAGAAGTCACCATGTCCCTAAAAATCCATCTGTGAACATAGTCCTGAACTGTTCCGGAGGATGTTACTTGTGGGTCAACAATACTGTCTTGCACTATAGCAGCTGAGAGGTATATATCTTTTGCAATGTGTTGGGTAAATACAACCTCAATTGTTACTAAGAAAGAATCAGCAGAGATAGCTACAATGTGGAGACTTATGTCTGCTATTACAGAATCCTGAAGACGCTGGTTCACTAAGGATGGAATCACAGAGAGGTTGTCCTCTACTAAATTGCCATCTTTCCCAAAATCAACTCGGTCAATTATTAGGGCTGGATATCCGGTGGAAGGGGCAAGCAAGTTTTGGATTTCCTGACCTTCCGAGGTTCTAAAATCATAGTTGCTTTCGGGCAGCGGGTTGGCAAAAATCCCGGTGTGATAAGACACAACAACAATTTTGTTGCCCAACGCATGTTTCAGAGAATCAATGATCCTGTGTCCATCAGGGCAGTTTGAACATTGAACTCCCGTGAACTCCTCTATCAAAACTCTCTTTGCATTAACTTGAGGGTTGCTAACGATATATGTAGTGTCGGCGAGAACTTGCGTCTCCGTTAGCTGTAATCCGGGAGGGATGGATTCGCGACAACTTATTAACAAGAGAAATAGTGTGATAGTGACAGATCGGGAATTGAGCATAAAACTCTTATTTATTAAGAAGTTCAATGAGTTTTTCGTTTAGTTTATCCACGTCTCCTTCTACATACCCTTGGTGTCTGAACACAATTTCTCCCTTTGAATTTAAAACTACTGTGTGTGGAATAGCCCGTATCCCCAGTGCTCTCATCAGGTCCTGATTGGGATCCATAAGAATTGGGAAGGACAATTTCATAGATGTGGCGGTGGCTTGAGCCCTGCTCATATTTCGTGCATTGTCAATAGAGATGCCTATGACCTCTATTCCTTTTTCTTTCCATTGTGAGTAATACTTCTCCACAGCTGGCAATTCCTTTTTGCACGGTACGCACCACGTTGCCCAAAACACTAAAACTATGTATTTATGCTGTTGAACATATGACTTAAGCGTCGTGGGTTGACCATTTGGCTTGCGTAAACGAATATTCAATATGGAAGAAGATAGAGACATCAAAACCACCGAAAAGACAATGAACATAACAGGTAAAAACCTCTTCATTGTGCTATTATTTTGCTACTTTTGTCCTATGTTACAAATATATAGCAAAATTTATACCATGGCAACGCGACAGAAGGAATCTTGTACTACTAAACTTTATAGTCTTTTGTGGATGGCATGTATTTTAATAATAATGAGCAGGGTTGACGCCCAAGAGCTCTTCATTACGGGTTCTACAGAAGCATACTTCAGATGGTTTATTAGGGATTCACTTCGTGGAGCTTATGGCATACCACAATATGAATATCTGCTTAATTCGGGGGAAGTCTGGACAGATCTTAACATTATGTATGATAATTGGGCTGGATATGTCCGCTTCACAGGAATGTATAATTCTAATTTGCCCGATCCGGCTGATGCAACAACCCTGTTAGGAATAAATTATTGGAATATTAAATATTCATTGGACTATTTGAGCGTTGAAGCGGGAAATGTTTATAAACAGCTGGGTCTGGGCACATTGTTCAGAGCATGGGAAGAAAGGGCTCTGGCTATTGACAATTCCCTGTTGGGCATAGGCGTTAACGCAATGCCTCTTCCCGGTTTTGAAGTGTCTGCCGTTGGCGGTGCATATAGATCTTTAAGAAATGTGTATAAGGACTTTGTGAAAGTTATAAGCATCTCTAAAAACTTTAGTGTTAAGACTGTGTTCGTTGACTTTGGTGCAGGTGTCCTTAATAGAACATTGGACAGGCAAACAATGGACAGAATAGTACAGGAAATAAACTCTTATCCCGTAGAGAATCGTTTCGTACCTAAGCATAATATGTATGCCGCTGGTGGATGGATAAACCTAAACGTAGCACCTATAACCATCTATGTGGAAGGGGCATATAAGTGGAACGATGTTTATAGGGAGGCACTAAGTAAGCCATTGATTAACACTGATGGGTATGTGTTGTATGGCGAGATACAATTCTCTTCAAGTAGAATATGGGCTTCCGCCAAGTTTAGGGATATACAACGCTTTGCCTTGCGCATCAACCCATACACAACAGGCTACGAAGGAATATTAAACTATTTGCCTGCATTTTCCAAAATGATTGGCTATCAACTGGCAGCATATTATATGCCTATCGCTCAGGAGAACGGCGAACGGGCTTACCAACTGGACGTCGGAGGAACAATATCAAATTCCACGGGAATTGAATTTTCTGCATCGTGGATAGATGCCATAGGTAACAAACCCCTATTTAGAATGATTTACATGGAATTGTTTTCAGAACTTAAAAATAAGGGTAAGCTAACGGGTGCTTTCCAATATGTACAATATAACATTGAAATTTATTTTAACAAGCCGGGACAACCAGTGGTATATGCCTATGTGCCTATATTTGAATATGTCCATAGGTTTAACAAGGAATCTTCCTTGAAAACACAACTGCAGTTGATGTATACAGAGCAGGACCACGGATCTTGGCTACTGCCATATTTTGAATTCGTGCCTCGGTCCAGCCTCTCTCTGTTTGTTCAAGACATGTGGAACTTTAAACCATTGTATGGAAAAGGACTTCACTACATTTCCGCCGGAATAAACTGGAGAACAGATCAAGCCTTATTCTCAATTCAGTATCGCCAAACTAGGGAAGGCATCAATTGTTCAGGGGGAATATGCAGCTATGCCCCGGCATTCAACGGCGTCCTGTCTTCCCTGCTTATTAGTTTCTAAACTCTTATTCGGAAGGTCTCTTGGGGCCTTTTATCAATGGCACTACGTACAATAATCTATCCATCGGGAGGATAATGCGTTCTGTGGGCACTAAATCCTTGTAGCTTGCTAATCGTCCGGTGCCGTCATATATGGCTATTGTCACGACATATGGACAATTGTTGTGGATGTGATTTCCGCGAGAGATTAAGCATTGTGTTTCCGAAAGAGGCATTATGGCACCAACCGTGGCAGTGTCAACGGTTAGATGTAAAGTGAAAGAAACAGTTAGGAAGGTTCCCGCAGAATCCAATGTGTCGTACACAGAAGCATAAAGCGTAGCGGTGCCCGATTGTTGAAACCCTCCTAGTCCAACGAAATAAGCTTTAAAAGGTATGGAATCATTTGCCCTTATAAGCTCTGTGTTTGTTGTCATAGAAGTGGGATAACATACTTCTGTACATATGCCTCCTTCTATGTTTGGAATATCACTATGTATAGAATCAATTGTCCATTTAACGGTTATATCTACAGGACTCCTGTTGTATAATTCGTTGTTAACATAAATCAAAGAGGAAAACCCCTGTTCAACGGTTACTGATGAATCCACAGACTGTGCTTTGACGTCAAGATAAGAAGTTTGACCTGCCTGACCGTAAACTATTTGAGATGCTATGCCCCCTAACACTTGTAAGAGAAAAACCCACTTTAAAGATATAGACATATTTTACGCATTTTAAAAAAGAGTACATTTAAATTGTCTCCTTATTGTTTTATGAATTTGGCGATAAGTTTTTCATTATTGTTATGAGCAGAAATAATGTAAATCCCCGATCTAAACCTTGTTATGTCTATGTGAAATCTTTTTCTTCCCAACGTATTTGTGCTAAAAATCTCTTGACCTGTTAAATCAAAAATTGTTATTTGCCACAAGCCATCATAGGGAAGGTTAATGACAAGTTCATCTTGCATATTGACAACTTTTAGTTTTTCAGTAGATATAACCCTTTCATTGGAAGATGTAATACCTTCCCAGAACCAATCGTGAGCGGTTTTAATTAAATTAACAGCAAAAACACTATCTTGAAACATTTCAACGCCCACACCTAGATAAACAGTTTTATAGTTGCCGTCATAGGATCGCACACCAGCAAAGATCGTATCTAACCGGACTCCATTAACAAAGTATTCCAAAATAGGAACACCTATGTTGATAGGCTTGATGGCTTCTGGGTAATAGTCTTGATTATCGCTTGTATACGGAGCATCTATGGTTATAAGTCCATAGCTTGAAAGATTGCCAAATACTGAATCTGTGGGTTTGGCTCTTGTTTGTGCGAAAACGTTATTATTAGGGGCAACACCTGGAACAACATCGTTAATATACTTTGCATTGAGATAGTTGGTATAGAAATATTTTATAGTGTCAGCGTTAGAACTTCCAGCAGGATCCCATACATCCCAACCAATATCCTGACCGCAAATGAATAATCTGCCGCCATTATCTAACCAATTCATGAAGTACAATGCAAAGATTTCAGGTATCGCCGGGAATGACCAGTTCACAGAATAATAGATATTAAGCCCATTTTGTGCTCTTAAATCAATATTTTTCCCTGCAAACAATGCAAATTCAGCGTTGGTCAATATTGCGAAAGTATTCCTGCCAGCTAAATTAAAAGCTGCTTTAAATCTTCCTGTATATAAATCTTCGTCAGTAGCATTATTAACAACAATGTCTGTAATTCCTGCTAAAGCTACCATTGATATTTCCGCAAGGGGACGCCCTTCCGGACCTTTCCGAACAACAATAAATCCTTTTCCTTTACCATAATTTCCTTGAGGAGATAGCGAGACATTAAGGGAAGAACTTGTGCCTGAAGGAATGGTGGTAGTTAATGCATTTGGAGCATTTGCAGTTGCATTACCAACAGTATAAGACACAGACCAAGAAGCAGGAAAACTATATCGTCCACTATCTAACTCAACTGTGACCTCTATAGGAGAGGACCCATTGTTCTGAATAGTTAAGAAGGTTCTGTTTGTAGTTGTTGAAGTGTAGGAGGCAATAGCATCTGATTTGTATATCATTGTTTGTTCAGCATTTAAAACTTCTTTGCTAGCTGTATTCTGTACCCACGCAGAGATATACAGCTCTGAAGCTTTCCATGGTGGTGTAACTCCAGTGTTGATAGAATAGTCAAAAGAATCTATTATTGAATTTCCAGGGGCTGGGAGAGTAATAGGCTTACCTTTGGGAGGAGTTATGAACCCTCTAAACACGTGTGTTACTTTATTTGGGGGCGGATTACCCACAAGCCAGGTGTAAAAACGAAATCTCTCAATAGCAGCAACTTTAAGAACATAGTTTCCTGTAGGGATGTTGTTTACCACATCTATTTTGACAAATACGCGGTAATTACCAGGTGATAACATAGAATCTCTAACAGTGATCTTGATTGGACTACCTTGAGCGATATGCTGCTCCACACGTTCATTGGTTATGAACCCTAAGTGTCCTTGAGAACTTCCGGTGCCATACGCAATCCCGTCAAGGCGTCCCGACGGGGTAAAGTTGATCCCATAGAAGTTCATGATAGTATCTACTTCTGAAGAGGCAGAGCTATAGAATGGGTCTCCGCTTGCTGGAATGGGTGTGTGATACGCTACAACTACTATATCTGATTTCAGGGGTTCGTAAACGGATGCATACCATCCTGGTTCCACGGCAGCACATGCAGAACAAGTTATGGAAGTAAAAATTTCAACTAAGGACTTGCGAGGAGCATTTTGTTGAGCAATCAGAAGGGTGCTTGTTAGACACGCAACCATTAGCCTTATCACAAATTTCATACTCATAATTCACCAGTTTTAATACAAAGATAGGAATTATTTTTATATCAGCTTAATTTTATTCATTTTTGATGTTCATGCTCATGGGTTTCCTTGTGCGACAGGTATAGAGCAAGGGCAATAGCTATCAGCGTTAATCCAAAGTATAGAAAATCAAGGGCTGTGCTTAATTGTGATTTCAGCATTTGTTTGAAGATTAGCACAATCATAGCCATGATGATTATCTTCCCAAGTTTCGTCTTTAGGTCTTCTAGACTTCCTATTTCAAACACCTTGCCGTATGAGGGAACATCAAGGGGACCGATAAATAATTGAAATAGTCCTCGCGAGAATATTATTAAGAATGTACCGATTAAAAACATGTCCAGAGCAGTCACAACACTGCCCAGAACTTTGCTCTGATACAACTGTAGATCGCCCGTTTTAATTAGTAACCATATCAAGTAAACCACTTCATAGAGGCCGGCAATAAATAACATAAAAGAGGCTAACAGGGAAACTATGACAGCTATAAGGACCATAAAGCGAGACAATATCAGGAATCGTTTGAAAAGGGTCTTGAAAAGTTTCATAGTGTTGCTAAGATAAATCAATTTTGC
Source organism: Bacteroidota bacterium (assembly GCA_024280615.1). Lineage (GTDB taxonomy): Bacteria > Bacteroidota > Bacteroidia > JAADEI01 > JAADEI01 > JAADEI01. The sequence goes on from JAJRPU010000110.1 coordinate 15,305, forward strand.
ATAGGGAACTTTAAGGACTGGATAATTCATTTTCGCAAATGAGGGAAGCCAGCGTAGCTCAGTCGGCAGAGCGGGGCACTCGTAATGCCCAGGTCGCGGGTTCAAGTCCCGCCGCTGGCTCTAAAAAATGAGAATATATCTTCTCTTTCAGTGATAGATAGGATTAATTACCTTCGTCAGAATCTAATGTGGTATACCTTTCGGAAGTCATTGCTATATATAAACACTGTTCTCTTGCGACAGTTACCTTGTAACTGGAAAAAAAGAAGAATTCTCTTTGTTCATGTGCCTAAGACGGCTGGGTCCGCACTTCGTCAAATCATTTGTAGCGCTACCATAGGGAAAGACATGCATAGTCGTTTCTGGCACGTTCCTCTATCCTTGTATGCCTCAGCGTTTGACTTGAGAGATTTTTTCGTTTTTGCATTCGTTAGGCATCCAGTCTCCCGGCTTTTCTCAACTTACAGATATATTATTTCTCGTCCTACAAGCCCATGGTTGCGAAAATGGATAGAGCACAATTACTCTTCCTTTGACGAGTTTGTTCTTGAATGGCTAACGCCTAAGAGACTTAAATATAGGCTTGGCTTGATTGAATTGCTCTGGCCTCAATCGTGGTTCGTCTCAATCAATGGGAAAATAGCAGTGGATTTTTTGGGACGGCATGAATACATTAAAGAAGATTATCAAAGACTAAGAGAAGAGTTAAAGAAATATCGGAATATAGAACTGCCAGAAGAACTGCCCAAACTTAATGTTACTAAGCTTAAACCCACTGGACAGGTAAAATTCCTCCCTGAGACCATAGAACGCATTTATCAACTATATGAAGATGACTTCCGTCTCTTAGGGTATGAACCTGACAAGTTCAAGATTTAAACCATGCAGATTAATCTTTTGCCCAACTGTCTTGGCATTAACAAAAACATAGCATGTGTCCGCTGATGAAGTTGGATATGAAAACAGGAAATGGACACTGTTGGGAACCCGTGGAGCCTTAATTCCTTCATAGAAGAACTTACTTTGATTTTCAAAGACCCTTATCTCATCCCAGATGCCAGCATCAATGAATCGTTGAATGGTTTTAGTGCCTCCTTCCACAAGCAAGGATAGTACTTTCAAGTCCTTTAGCAAGTTTAATGTTGCATATAATTCCTCCCCTTTTGGAACATTGATTACTTCCGCCTTTCCATATTTGCCTTTGTGTCCAGCCGACGTTATAACGAAGGTTTCGCCTGAGCCATCCGAGAAAAGCTTCAGGTTAGTGGGCAACTCGCCGTCCAAGTCCCACACTATCCGAATTGGATTAGTTCCTGTCCATAGCCTGACGGTAAGCGATGGGTTGTCATAAAAGGCGGTGTTAAACCCAACTAATATAGCCTGTTCGGTTGCCCTTAGCCTGTGGGCTTCCTGCCTTGACAGAACGTCTGTTATCCACTTTGAAGAATAATCAGTTCGTGCAATGAAGCCATCTTTTGTTTGTGCCCATTTTAAGATTATGTATGGTCGGGAATCTTTATGGAATGTTACGAATCGTCTGTTGAGCCATAAACCTTCATTCTTCAGGACCCCTTCTCGCACATTAACTCCGTGTTCCTGAAGGAACCGTAACCCTTCGCCATTGACCCTGGAATCAGGGTCTAAGTGTGAAAAGACCACGTTTTTTATTTTCGCTTGAACTATCGCCGAGACGCAAGGTGGTGTCCTGCCAAAGTGAACGCAGGGTTCCAAATTCACAAACAGTATTACGTCCTCCTGTGAAAGGTCAACGCCACTCTTTTGGGCATCTGTTATAGCTATCACTTCGGCATGTGGCATGCCCGGACAACAGTGCCAGCCCTCCCCAACAATAGTTTCTCCTTTTACAATAACAGAGCCAGTGAAGGGATTAGGCATAGCAGACGGAACGCCATTTCGGGCTAAATCAAAACATCTTTTTATGACCCACTCCTCTTTCGTATGCAATATGACACAATTTTTCCTCTAAAATACTCAAAGGGCATGTATTTGATTAAGTCGTAGTGTGTGCATTCAAGTGATAGCTTCCGAGTTTCTTCTATGGTTTCCTGTCCTCTATAGAAAAGGTAGTGAAGTTGGTCTTTTTTACCATGCCAGTTCTTTGTCCATTTAAGAATAGTTCTTGGATTTGAGACAGCCCGGGCACAGACCAAGTCAACCGTAAGAGAGAGCTCTTCTGCACGAGACCAAATAAGAGAAACATTGGTTAACTCTAATCTTTGCGTTATATCCTTAAGAACTTGAATTTTTTTCTTTTTGGAATCTACTAGAACAAAGTGTTTCTGGGGAAAGACGATGGCTAACGGGATACCTGGAAACCCGCCTCCAGTGCCTAAATCCGCTATATCACTAAAATTTGACCAATCCAGAAATTTAATAGGTGCGAGAGAATGAGCAATGTGATGAGGCCATATATTGTCAATGTCTTTGCGACTTATTAAATTAATTCTGAGGTTCCACTCTTTGAGTAAGTTAACGAATATCTCTAAACGATTAATAGTTTCTTCGTTTAGATTGAAGGTGTCCTGAAGCATCTTTTTCTCAGAGTCCATACATATATTTTATCGTCTATGCAATAGCTTAAACAATAGTTTTCTTGCCCGAGCGAGCCTGCCCTTTACCGTCCCAATAGGTATCTTTAATTTTTGAGCTATTTCTTGATGCGTTAGTTCGTGTATGTATTTGAGCTCAAGGATTTCTCTCAGGTCCTTGGGCATCTGTTCCATTATCTTCTTGACATGTTCTATTTCCATTGAGTAATGAACTATGTCGCTGGTGTCAGGGGTCTTTTCCTTTAAGACTTCTTCATAGGTTGGAGAATCTTCGTCGCTAGAGGACACTTTGTCACTAAGAGACACTGTCGGAACACTCCGTTTCTTCTTACGCAAAAAATCAATAGCTAGATTGTTACCGATTTTGAACAACCATGTACTAAAAGCAAATCTCTCATCGTATTTGTCTATGTTTTCATAGGCTTTAATAAATGCTTCTGTGGTTATGTCCTCAGCGTCCGTCTCATTACCAACTATCTTAAGAATAGTAAAGTATAAGGGTTTCCGATATGCTTGCACTAATTCGGCGAAGGCGGATTGGTCCCCTTGTTTGAATCGTTTTACTAACTGCCTTGCTTCTTCTGTTGTTAGCCTTCTCTCATTCATTTAACAGACGTCGTTGTGTGTGGTTAATG
>JAJRPU010000111.1 GCA_024280615.1 Bacteroidota bacterium
ATACCCCCTCCTCAGAACACTCAGAAAATAAAAAAGGTGGTGAGGGCAATCAATCCCCCACCACACAGGATAGACAGGGCAACACCCTGCCTTCCTTCTCCGATGCTAAATTACAAAATAACCATGAAAATGAAAGCAAACAATATAATACTTATTTGGGAACTTAACACAGTAACTCTGTGACCTAAAAATTATTCCTTAGGATACACAACCACGAAGAAGCCTGATTTAGCGTATTCAGTTCCGTTCTGGTGTGTTGCGATGATTTGGTATGTGTAGGTTCCAGAGGGCACTTGGTTCCCACGGTATGTGCCGTCCCAGCCTTCTGCTGGATTGGTTGTTCGGAAGACTATTTGGCCATAGCGGTTGTATATTCGGAATTCATATTGGGTCCATTGGTGATAACGCATAATGGGTCTGAAGAGAGAACCTGTTTCTGGATTGAAGGCGTTTGGGACGTAGATAACTGTTTTTTGATAGTCGCATATTGGTGGTGAGCATGCTTGCAGGTTGGACATGAATGGATTGTTTTCTTCTTCCGCACATATTCGGTAGCAGAACAGTCCAGATTCGCTGTTTCGGGTTCTTATCTCGTCTGTGAGGGACATTGCAGAAGAGTCCAGTGTGTAGATTACCTGCCAGTCGCCGTTGTCTATGCTCCTGAAAACATATTGCATTCGTGTGTTTCCTGTCCATTGTTGGTATTTAGTCCATTGTAGGAAGTTGACGAAAGCCTGAGAGGACTTGACTTTGAGGTGAACTGTTTGAGCGTGGTTGTCTGTGATGTAACGGCGACCGCAACTGTCCTCCGCTTCAATGATGTAATAGACAGGTGCTATGGTGGGGTCAGTGAGCGAGTCAATATATGTGAAGGTGCTTTGCTTAGTCCAAGGTATATTGGCAATTGGCAGGGGCGAGTTGTTCTTGTATTCTTGGCGTCTGATAACCATTCTGGCAAGGTCTGCTGTGCTGTCCACATACCAGATGAGTTTGACTGCCGAGTCCAGTTCAACGGTAGCAACCATTATTTTGAAGATGTCTGGGGACTTGACGAATTCGGTGATTTGACATATTTGGTTCGATGAAACTATGTCTGGGGGAACGGTGGCATTGACGCGGGTGCACAAAGTGTCCCCTTCACGTTCTAAACTTATGGAAAATGTAGTGTCTGTTTGGACATTTTGGGAATTAGGTTGTTTGTTGAGTGTCCACGAGGCGGTGTAGTCATTGGGATTATAACCGCCATAGTGGGTCCAGACCATTATTGCCTGCTCCTTACAACGGTCTATGGTTGTTTTGAGGAATATGGTTGTGTGTGTTGAATCCTGCAGGGGACCTATTGTTCCGCAACTGTCCATCAGTGCTATTGTATAAGTTTCTGGGTGCTGAGATGCTTCAACTGGTCGGAGAGGATGGGAGGCGGTGTGCCAGTATGAATCAACGGGGTGAGGGACTGTGTCAAGGGGAAGGAAGTTTCCTGCTACGCTGTCATAGACGTATATAACGTAGGCGTAGGCGTCCGGTTCGGAAGATGAATACCATCTGATGAGGACGCTGTCGTTTGATTCAACAGAGACAGAACGTATTATAGGCGGTTGAGGTTGCTGACTGTCCAGAGTGTCTGAAGAGAGTGCTGGTGGACCGTTGCATGAGGGGTCGTCGGTGATGTAATAATACCATATTTGGGAAGAGGCGTTTGCTCCCACGTGAATGTAAGTAGGTGGGTTAAGTGGCACTGTTGCCAGAAGGGTGTATGGACCGTTGCGGTTTGTTGAAGCATAGATGTAAACTGGTCCGCAGTTGAATGATTGGGGTTGCCAAGTGAGGACAACGTCTCCATTGGATTGTGGAACTGCACATACCAGTTTAGGCGGTTGAGTCTGTGCATAGGAAAAGTTAACAAGAAACCACAATAATGCTAGAACCAACTTTGAACGATTGAGAATCATGCTTAAAATATGAACGTAAGTGATGGTGTCTATGTTGTGTTATGCTTAACAGGGAGATAGATTCCTTCAAGAAGGAACTTCATAGTGTCAATGTGGTCGGCGTAATCCCATAATTGTGGGTATTGTGTTTTTCCAAGCGGGACTCTATATGGCAAATCTTCTATGTTTGATGCCACGCATTGGATTGAATCGGACAAACCTTGAATTATTAATTTGACTTCTCTCGGGTTTTCATAATATCCCACATGAACGACCGAAACTGGTGAAAACAGTTTGTCTGATTCTCTCATGAGAACCGTTGAACCCTTCAAATGTGGAATTTTATTAAGCAGGAATATGGCGAGATTATAGTCATAGTTGTTCATATACATGTTATGTTGCGTAACATTAATAAAGTGTTTGTCCCAAATTCTGAGCAGGTTTCTCCAGTCATAGCCTTTAGGTCCGAATATGTAAGACACGTTTCGGCAACCGAACCCGAAATATGTAAACACGTCATAACCCAGTTTGATAATATCATCTTCTGTTTCATCGCCGGTGAGGACCGCTACACTCGTTCTGGAACCTCTGATTATGTTGGGATATTTGCCGAAATACTGTTTAAAGACCCGCATGGTGTGTGTGCTACCAGTAGCGATAATAGCGTCTATGTCTCTTAATTGGTCAACTTCCTGTATCACTCCTTTAAGAGAAGGTTCTGCTTCATACCACAGATTAAGCACCCATTTCATTAATACGGTGTCCTTGGAAGACAATTTAACCTGTGCCTTGTGTCCGCTAACCATTACACATATTACGTCATGCAATCCAACTAACGGTATGTTTCCAGGCAGGACAAGTCCCACGGTAAGCGAATCCTTTTCAGATTCAAGCGATTTACTATAGGGTCTAAGCCATTTTTCTATTCTTTCCGGTTGCAGGGCATCAAACCAAGCATCAAGGGCAATGTTAATGTGTTCAAAGGTGAACCAAGGATTAGCGTCCTGTGCCCGCCGGATAATGGGTAGTAACTGCTGTCGTCTGGCTGGGTCAAGGTTTTCCCTGAGCCAGTGCAAAAGCCCTATTCTTCTTTCCAGAGGAATCATTTTACCTGCCATGTTTCGCTTCCATAGAGAAGGTCTTGAAGGGAAACCTCTCTCATTTTCTGTTTAGCTCGTTCCCTTTGTTGTCTGAGTTGTTCTTCATAAGTGGGTTTAGTGACCCTGTAGAATATGCCGAATGGTCTGGGCAATTGGTCTGCTGGTCCAAATAATGTGGCTACTAATAGGGCTTTTTCTAAACTGGTTTCGTCATGGACATAAACATTTTCAGGCAGTTTTCCATCGGGTTCTATGTGTGCCACTTTCAATTTTCCGTTTTCAATGACAAGGCATTTATCTTTGTTTGTGCCGAATACAGCAGGCTCTCCATGTTTCAGGAATATCGTCGTTTCTGGCTGTTTCTTTTTGTCTGTGAAATCGGCAAATGCTCCATCATTGAACACATTACAGTTTTGGTATATTTCCACGAAAGAAACTCCTTTATGGTCATCGGCTTGCTTTAGTATTTCCCTTTGGTGCTTCACTTCCCTGTCTATTGTTCTGGCTACGAAAGTGGCTCCTGCACTAAGCGCAAGCAACACTGGATTAAATGGGCTTTCTGCTGTGCCCCAGGGCGACGACTTAGTTACCTTATAGAGCTCAGAAGTGGGTGAATATTGCCCTTTTGTTAAACCATAAATCTCATTATTAAACAACAGGATATTAATGTCAACATTTCTTCGCAAGGCGTGAATAAGGTGGTTTCCCCCTATGGCAAGGGCATCTCCATCTCCGGTGATGACCCACACACTCAGGTCAGGACGCATCACTTTCAAACCGGTTGCTATAGCCGGTGCCCGACCATGTATCGTATGCATCCCATAAGTGTTCATGTAATAAGGGAATCGTGAAGAACACCCTATTCCTGATACAAAAACTACTTCGTGAGGCTGGTAACCTTTCTCTGCAAGGACAGTTTGCACTTGTTTTAGAATGGCGTAGTCTCCGCAACCCGGGCACCACCGTGGCTCCTGCGAACTTTGGAAATCGGCTGGTCTCAAGGCAATTTTTGTGTCTGCCATCACTTTAATAATTTCAATGCTGTTTGTTTTAATTCCCTTTCAGTTATGGGAACTCCCTGAACCTTGTTGAATTGGTGAACGTCAAGCAGGAAGGTTCCTCGCAACAAGAACGCTAATTGACCCATGTTCATCTCCACAACAAGAATCTTCTTAAATCGGGTTAAAACGTCCTTTAGGTTTTTCGGAAATGGGTTCAAATACTTAATATGCACATGCCCAACAGAATAGCCCTCTTCCACAAGTCGTTTAACCACTGACCTGATCACTCCATAAGTGGACCCCCAACCTACAATAGCCAAATCTCCCTCCTCTTTGCCGGTGTTAACTTCTTGAAGCGGTATATCTTCTGCTACCCTTTTGACCTTCTCAAGTCTCAGTTTTACCATTTTTTCATGGTTGAGAGGGTCATAACTCACATTGCCTGTAATGTCCTCCTTTTCCAATCCTCCGACGACGTGCTGTGCCCCCTCCATTCCGGGAATAGCCCACCATCGGGCAAGCGTCTCCTCATCCCGCATGTAGGGTTTATATTCTCCGTTTCCTTCCCAGAAATGTGGTTCCCATTTGGGCAATTTTTCCACATCAGGGACTATCCATGGTTCGGCTCCATTAGCCAGATAAAGGTCACTAAGCAGGATAACAGGTGTTATGTGTGTTGTGGCGAGCCTCACCGCCTCAATAGCCATATAGAAATTATCCGATGGTGTAGCAGAAGCAAGGACTATAAGTGGTGCTTCTCCGTGTCTGCCAAACATAGCCTGTAGCAAATCTGCCTGTTCCGGTTTAGTCGGCATTCCAGTTGAAGGTCCTGCCCGCTGAACGTCTATAACAATAACGGGTAGTTCGGTCATGACAGCAAGTCCCAATGCCTCGCTCATTAAAGATAGTCCGGGACCGCTTGTGGCAGTGACTGCTATTGACCCGCCGAAAGCCGCCCCTATGGCTGAACTGATAGCAGCAATCTCATCCTCTGCTTGAATAGCGACAATATCCATATATCTATATTTTGCCATATCATGCAAAATATCTGAAGCGGGCGTAATGGGATAGGAAACAAAGTATAACGGCAATCCACTTAATTTGCTTGCTGTTACCAAGCCCAGAGCAGTAGCCTGATTCCCAGTAATGGTTCTGTAGCGTCCTTTGGGCAACGATGCCTTGGCTACTTTGATTTTGGGAACTTCAATCTCCATTGTTTCACCGAGGTGGTAGCCTGCTTCCAGAACTTTTAGGTTGGCTTCCAAAACATCTGGTTTGTTAGCAAATTTCTTCTTTATTAACTTTTTGGCTATGTTCAAATCCCGACCGAATATCCAGAACACAAGCCCTAAAACAAACATATTCCGGGTTCTGTCCTTGGCTTTCACGCTCAAGGGTGAGTCTTTGAGTGCTTCCCTGACAAGCGACGTTATCGGCAGGCTCAGAACTTTATATTTCTGTTTTAGGTTCTCATTTTCAAGCGGATTGGACTCATATCCTGCTAATCTGAGATTCTTGGCATCGAAAGCATCTGAATCGGCAATTAATATACCTCCTTCTTTAAGAAAATGCAGAGTTCTTTTCAATGCTGCAGGGTTCATAGCCACAAGAACATCCACTTCATCGCCAGAAGTCAAAATCTCTTCTTTCCCAAAGCGAACCTGAAATCCAGAGACCCCATATAGCGTTCCACGAGGTGCCCTAATCTCTGCTGGATAGTCAGGGAATGTGGCTATGTCGTGTCCCTCCAACGCACTCTCAAAAGAGAAGTTTATGCCTGCCAGTTGCATACCGTCGCCACTGTCCCCTGCAAACCTTACCGTAACCGATGGTCTTTCCTCTCCCATAGCAATCAATAAAGTTACGCAATATCAAGAGAGTTTATTGTGCTTTGCATGGTATAATTGTGTTATTGAGGATAATCCTCAATGTCGTTCCAAATTATATCAATCTTAGACATCCCGGCATCTCGCCTAACCAGATTTATAAAATCATCACATACAAATAATTTTATACGTTTTACCTCTTCACTTTCCTTAACCTCAAGTTACAGATTCTAAAACGCACCTACTGCAGTAACCATCGGGCTTCCCTGAATTCAGGACATGAAATTTATGAGGACGCACATTTTATTAACGCATCTTGTTTCAATAAACCCTTGATTTTACTATCGTTCCAACAAATACCTGTATTTTTCATAGTATAATTTTTGCATTAAATTGTATTACAAAGATAAAACAAATTTTTTGACCAATTTTAATGCTTTTTTAAGTACGCAAAC
>JAJRPU010000112.1 GCA_024280615.1 Bacteroidota bacterium
AATCCAATTTGAGGGTATTGCCTGAAATTGCATACTTAGCCACCAGTTGACCTTGAGAACTATATATGAAAACATCGCCTTTGTTGTCTGTACCACTAAAGAACCGGTAGCCAAATGGATTGTATCGCATTTTCAATGTCCTTCCACTTGCAAAGTTAATGAATTTTGGTCTATTGGAATAGGTGTATTGAACCGTCATCGTTCTTGAGGCATCGGAAATCATATTGCCCACTGGGTCGTATTGATAATTGCTTGAGTTTTGGATCTCTAAATCGTGCGGAAAAGCAGTGAACACAGCATCGGTGATAAGGGAAAGCCTGTTGTTGTGAAGGGTGTCGTAGTAGTGATAAGTCAGGTCGTCAAGAAGGTTGCCGTCTTTGTCGTAGCGTTTCAGAGTTTTTATGTTTCCTACTAGATCGTAGGTGTAAGAAGTTGAAAAGGCTTTTGTGGTTGTTGCGTTCCAGATGTTTCCATCAAAGCCTTCAAGGGTTCTGGCGTGTCTGAGTTGGCCAAGTTGGTCATAGGTGAAGGAATAGGCAGTGTGAAGGGTGTCCAGATTGAGGCTCCATGAGGAAATCCAACCTGTGTAGTAGGGTTAACTTTTTAGCAGTAAAATTTTATAATACCATTTTACAATCAGGAAACTTTGCTTCTATGGAATCATAGTTTATAATGATAGTATCAGTAATTAAATGTTTTATCTTCATTAAAACAGAATCACTAATAGTTTCCGCTATATACGACGTATCTAATACAAGTATCATCAGATAATACTTTCCACCTTCATAATAAGTATCTACATACTCCCACCAGGTGGGATTACACTCACTATATCTGTCTTTTAAATACTTACACTTGCCGTACCTTACAATATGTGGTAACCACTTTCTACTAGGACCCCAAACAACCTCATTAGAGTATATCCTCATATCGCTAACAAGAACCACTACATCTCTTTTCTTATTATAATTGCATACTAGTAAAGATTCATCTTTGTAATAACAAATTATAGAAAAATTAAATATAATTAAAAATAACCAGATAAACCCAGATGCCAGCTTAGATAACCCTACTTGCATAAGGGAAATACATTTGTCATGTACACTAACCTCTTAGTAAAAGGATTAAAAGTACTGAAGAAGTAAAGTCCATAATTTCTTTTAACTATCTGACTACTACATAAAATGAAATTCCTTTCCGCATCCCAGGTGTAGTTATAGCCATATATACTATCAAAATACATCTTAGCTCTGATATTTGCGTCTTGTTCTGTCCAATTAAACATATGTTCCTTAGAACTTTTAGATAACCACGCGCTCAGAAAACTAGACAGACCATAAATAGGCAAATAACTCAACCCCAAATCCTGGCTTTGCAGATAATGACCATATTCATGTTGAAATAAGGAATTATTAACATCTGCTTCTAACTCTCTATCTCCCGTAATAAACGAACCTAATGTCATACCTCCCCACCAACCCTTGCCCATAACAACAGTAGCACCATGCATATACTTGACATCTCTTACCTTGCCAACAACGTTTAGACTACTTGACCATAAATATCCAAACACTGTCTGTGGCAATTGCCACGTAAACCTACTAACAACCTCCCATACCCTCCCTTCTAAACTCTTATTCGGATCACTGGCAAACAAACCTCCCAATATCTGCCACGCCTGCTTCTCACTCTTCCATGCCTCCCTCAACGCATTCCCTACCCTCGTACCCGCTCCCTCATGCCACCTCTCCCTACCCATAAACATACCCCTAACAAAACCTACCAAGCCAGACAACACTGGAAAATCCCCTCCCGGATCACTCATCAAAACAGGATTCCTCACAAATACATACGGACTAACCACAAAATTACTATCTATCCTCGGCTCCACCTGATACCACCTACCAACACGAACATCCAACACACGATATAACGTATAGTAAGTCCCCTTCGTTGAATCCCAATCCTCAAAAAGGCTTCCTGCATTGGCTCCAAATTCATAGTGTCCGAGAAACTTCACCCAACCAAACGGATAATAATCATGAACACTTTGACCTCTCATCATTGTTCTTCTGATTCATTTTCCTCAACATTTTCTTGTCCTCTCCACTCTCGCCATGCCTTTATCGTGTCCCAAGGTATCCTTCGCTCTAGCAAAATTATGCTATTTTCCCATTTGCCTCGCGGTACTATTACATAGTAAAATCCTGTGTCTATGTCACACAAAAAACTACCCTCAAACTTGTATTCCCCCTTCAATATACTATCAACCCCCAAAACACGATACATGTATTTCACATACCCACCCCCTCTATAAAAACTACGTCGTCCCCGGTAGCACGTAAAATCATACTCATAAACATATCCCAAAACTGTATCTATGACAACTACTTCCCTTATGAAAGGCTTTCTTTTGCAAGCATAATAATAAAGATTCTCTTTTGATTGTGGATATGCAAGTATTGAAACTATAACAAAGAATAAACCAGAAAATATATAAATAACCTTAAGTAATATCTTCATTTTGCTCCAATATTTCATTAAAGTATAAGTAACTATCCCCAAAACTATTAAGGTAATAAAATTTGAAAATACAATACTAACAATCGCAGCCCAAAACTCCATCCTCATCTGCACACTGCTCAAGTTATTCCAATAAAAATTAACTACGCCCACAAAGTCCGACCATGTTATCTTACACATCATAATACTTTTTACTTTTTATCAGAAGAACCTTCCGCATCTCCCCCCATCTTACCCCTATGCAAATAATACGGATATTTGCACATCTTTTCCTCATCAGAATAAAAACCCTCCATTAAATCATTGTAAGCATCATTGTTTCTATTTACACCTACATCGCTTGAACCATCTCCTTTTAAACTAGAATTTTTATCATTTCCCCACAAAGAAACATTCCAACCAAAACCCTGAACCCACATGGACGCAACAGTACCAAGCACACTGCCCATTGCTTCACCCCCCTCTTCCCCCGACCTACGCATCACATCTATCACCGCATCATTAACCTGTCCACTTATAATGCCTCCCATAGCATCCGTAATTACATCAATAACTTCTGTCTCCTCTCCCTTTAAACCACGCTCCGCATAACCTAAACCAACATCTACTCCAGCATCAAAGCCAAGATACACTAACGGCTCAACTATAATCTTAGCTTTTGAAGCATGTCTGGCTACACCTAAAACGCTTGTAACACGACCAACTACCGTGCCAGCAGCCCCACCTACGACACCTCCCAACAATCTTCCAACACCAAATCCTCCTATAAGTCCCCCAATAAAGCCAGCACCCGCTGAAATACTCACTCGTCTCCAATTAATCTCTGACCAGTTTTTGTCCTGCAATAACATCTGATTTGCAACCTCTATACCACCACTAACTATACCACTAAGAAATGCCACACCTATTATAACAAATGGAAAATCCCCCGCGGTATCAACATATACAACCGGATTATTCATATTCACAACATACGGACTCATCCAAGCATACTCCTCCCACTTAGGCTCTACCTGATACCACCTCGCAACCCTCGCATCCAGCAAGCGATATAACGTGTAATATGTGCCTCTAGTTGAATCCCAATCCTCAAAAAGGCTACCCGCATTCGCTCCCCAAAAATAATCCATATGAAACTTGACCCAGCCATACGGATAATAATCTGAAATCTCTTTAACAACAGGTTTATAATAATCCACCAAACTGTCTCCATTCGTGTCAACGGGCATCCTCTGATTGGCTATCACAACCCTCACATTCCCCAAATGGTCAACAAGCTCATACTTGCGGTCTGGCTTCAACTTAACACCAACCTCGCAAGGTGGCATCGGCTCTCCTATAATGCCTATCATACACGGGTCCATGTCAACCAAGTTGCAAAACCAACCCCCAGAACAATATTCCCACTCCACCCCATCTGGCTCAACTATGCCTATCCTCTTCGTGCCTTCATATATAGGCAAATAATTCAATTGAAGCGTGTTACCCTGCATTGAATACTTCGCCACCAGTTGCCCCTGACTGCTATATATGAAAACACCCCCACTCTCGTCTGAACGCCCACTAAAAAACCGATAGCCAAATGGGTTGTATCGCATTTTCAATGTCCTTCCATTGGCAAAGTTAATAAATTTTGGTCTATTGGAGTAGGTGTATTGAACCGTCATGGTTCTTGAAGCATCGCTTATCATGTTGCCAACTGGGTCGTATTGATAATTGC
>JAJRPU010000113.1 GCA_024280615.1 Bacteroidota bacterium
TAACTTTTCCTGTTATTTCAAAGGATGCTCTAATAGAATTAAGCAATCTTTCCTTTGCATCTGTGGGATTAGCAAAAGGAACCCTGTCTATTATAGCAAAAATTGTTAGTCCGAATTGTTCAAGCAAATTCTTTTTCTTGTTTCCGTCTAATTTGTGTAGTGTTCCTTCCACCCAAACACGCCGGACGCCTTTTTGTCTCAAGTCTTCTGGAGTTAGGAGAAACCATTGTGGAGGCAGTGGATAGCCTATTAGGATGTATTCTGTGGGGGCAAGGTTTTCAATAATGTAATTAACCACTTGGTCGGGAGTCCACGACTTCACTTCAATTCCTGTCTCTGGGTCAATGAGAATACTAACACGAGCATATAGGGTTCTTAGGAAATCATATATCTCTGTTGCTGTGCCAACTATTGACCGTGGATTATGCGATGGGTTTTTCTGTTGCAGGACAATAGCGGGCGATAAGCCTTTTATGTCGTCAACGTCTGGTCCTTGGATTCGCTGAAAGAATTGTCTGGCGTAAGTGGAAAGGCTTTCTGTGTATCGTCTGTGTCCTTCTGCATAGATAGTGTCAATGGCAAGGGAGGTCTTCCCTGACCCGCTAACCCCTGTTACGGCAACAAGTTTGTATCTTGGAATTTTGACGTTAACATTCTTTAAGTTGTGAGTTCTTGCATTGATGACTTCTATAGCACCAAATTCAAAAGTCTTGTCTGGCATCTTTCCTTTACAATTCTGTTCTGTCTATTGAAATAACTATGTTTTTATCTGAAAGAATCCCTGTGTCCCGGTCCGCTATGACCTTTCCCGGTCCTGCAAGGCATGACAGGTAAGCACACCACCCTTCATAAATGCCCATCTCACGAATAATAAACCTGAATTGTGAATGTGGGAATTTTCCTATGCAACAAGGCACCAACACACTAAATTTAATTTTATCAAACTTTCTGTGTAATTCCAAAAACCTTATTGACAAATCAGTGCATAAGTGAATCCCTGTCATTATTATATTCCCATCAAGAGAAGCAATAAATTCTTCCAGTTCGGAACTTTTTATGTCCATCTTCACAAACGAAGCATTATTGAGATGATGCATATAGTCCCTGTTTGCCGTCTCGTCAGTGTCCATACAATAAATGTGTAGTTTTTTGTGGAACAGTGCAGTGAGTAGGGTTAGAAGACCTTTGCCGCACCCCAAGTCAATAACATATTTTATTTCTAAGTCTTTATTTCGCAAAATGAAGCGTTTAATCCTGTTGCGGACAGCTATGGCTTCCGTTATTTCCTTCCAAAAAGTGTTCTTTCGCCTTATTTTATCAAACTTCTCACCCGGTCCAAACTCTTTATAAATCCTGTAGGTCTTGAACTCATCAACATATTTACTTGAGAAGGGACCCTTTGTTATATTTTTTATATCTGTCATAGTTCCTTACTTAACTTATAAGGAAGCATCATTTTCCCAAAGGCATTCTAAATATAATGAGTTCCCTACAAAATGCGTTAATTTGGAAATTAGTATATTTACAAAAATAGTAAGTGGCTTATGGATAGTAGAACAAGGATAGCAGGTAGTGCAGGTAGTAGTTTTTATGTTCCGCCAATAGTTAGATTGATTTCTCTTTTAGCCTTGGCTGGAGTGGGCTTCGCAGTTGCTTACTTAATCCTGTTCTCAACAACTGTTAGTAAATTCAATATCTCAGAGGCTGATTTAGAACTTGTGCCGTGGCAAGAATTTTATCAAATGGCAGAAGACTTAGCGTGGTCAAACCAACAGGCTGATTCCCTGCTTGAACAAGTCTGGAAAGACGAGGTTAAACTTCTGGAGGGACACACCTACGTTACTCAACTCTATGAATTGGTCAAGTATCAACTAATTGTTCAAACTGTAGTTGCTTTCCTTATTCCTGCTCTTTTTGCTATGATACTCTTTGGACACTTTTCTGATTTATGGCGGTTTCCCACCAGTCCAATCGCTTGGGTATCTATAATGCTTGTGGTTCTTGGTAGTGTCCCATTCACATATTGGATTATGGACATAACCACTCAGTTCATTCCGCAGGACCTAATAAATAAATTCAAACCATTGGATATAATGAGACAGGGCAATTTGGCTCTGTTGCTATGGGTCCCAGACGCTTCTCAGGCATCTATGTGGCAAGCAATTCTGTTAATGGCTGTATTGCCAGCCGTGGCAGAAGAACTCATATTTCGCGGAACATTCCTTAGATACCTTCACGAAACAACCAATACAGTTCATTTCGCTGTTTTCCTTACATCTCTTCTGTTCGCATTGCTTCATTTCTCCGTCTCTCAGTTCATTCCCATTTTTGTAATGGGTCTCGTGCTGGGATACCTATACATTTATGGGGGCACCATTTGGATACCAATCATCGTCCACTCATTGTTTAATTCAGTTCCAGTGGTTATGCATTTCCTATACAGACAGGGCAAATTGGCAATCCCTAATCCAGATGAATTTACAATTCCAGACATTTATGGCATTGCAGGCTCAATCCTTGTCATCGCCGGAATAATAATCCTTGGGAGATGGAGATGGAAATCCGCAAAGGCTGGGTAATCATCTGGGAGGGAATAGATGAATTTAAGGCACATCTTATAAAAGGAATCCTTGAAACCCATAATATCCCAACAGTGCTATATAATCAATTGGACTCTGCTTATATGATTAGATACCTACATAAAAATGCCACTATTAAAGTGCTTGTGCCTGAACAATTATACGACCAAGCAATAGACATATTGAATAAAACTCAAGACATACAGGAACCTTCTGATTAATGCTTATGTTTTACCTTTGTAGGACAAAAGTAGAAATATGAGTGTTAGTGGCTCTTATTTAACAAGGGAAGAAAAGGAAAAAATCATCAAAGACGTTGTTGGAGAGTATAATCCTGGAATGCCAGAGGCTCAAATTGCCCTGTGGACATACAGGATAAGGCACTTAACCGAACACCTAAGGCAACATCCTAAAGATTACCGAACACTTAGAGCTCTTAAAATGCTCGTCGGTAAAAGACGCCGAATGCTCAACTACCTTAAAAGGAAAGACTTTAACCGATACAGAAACATTGTCCATAAATTAGGCTTGAGAGGTTGATTACACAGATATCGGACGGTACAACAAACGAGATACACTTATTGATAACTTTAACTAATTTTGCACAAACACGTATAACAAAAAATAAATAATTATGGCAGTAAGAATAGAACCACCAAAACCATATGCTGTTAGTGTAGAAATTGATGGCAAGGAAATCATTATAGAAACAGGTAAGTTAGCCAAGCAGGCAGACGGCTCGGCTCTCGTCAGATGCGGGAAGACCGTTTTGCTCGCTACTGTCGTTTCAAATAAGGAAATAAAGGAGGGAGTTGATTTCTTCCCGCTGACAGTTGATTATCAAGAGAAATTTTCTGCGGTAGGAAGGTTCCCAGGAGGCTTTTTCAAAAGGGAAGGTAAATTGTCTGAGTATGAAATTTTAGTAAGCAGATTAGTAGATAGGGCACTCAGACCACTGTTCCCAGACGACTACTATGCAGAAACTCAAGTTAAAATAACCCTTTTCTCGGCTGATGACAATGTTCCGCCAGATGCTCTTGCCGGATTGGCAGCAAGTGCCGCAATATGGGTCTCTGATATTCCCTTCAATGGTCCTATGGCGGAAGTGAGGGTAGCCAGAGTAGATGGAAAACTTATTATTAACCCTTCAGAAGAGGAAATAGAACGTGCAGATATAAATATTGTTGTAGGAGGAACCCGAGACTATATTGTAATGGTTGAGGGAGAGATGCAGGAAGTGTCTGAACAAGAGATGGTTGAGGCACTTAATTACGCTCATGAGGCAATAAAGAAACTCGTTGAAGCTCAAGAACAATTAGCTCAACTAAAGGGTGGAAGAAAAGTTCGGGAATATCAATCTATTGCCGATGATGAAGAGCTAAAACAACTTATAGAACAACAATTGACAGATAAAATCCTTGAAGTATTTACAAACCCGAGTTCTAAGAAAGAGAGGCGTGAACGACTCAAGCAAATTAAAGAAGAATTCATTGAAAGCTTGCCGGAAGAAAAGAAAGAAAGTTCTTTACTTA
>JAJRPU010000114.1 GCA_024280615.1 Bacteroidota bacterium
GGTTGAAAAATAAAAACCCAAGCATAGAACTGTTTCTATGGACTACCGAACCAGATGAAGAAAACGCATTTATTAAAGTTACTGGCATCAATAGAGACAACGATGGGAAATCAACTCTCAGGATTGAAGAAGGGCTTGAACACTGGGAAATAACAGTGCCATTCATTGACAAGGCAAACATAAACAACATAATCACTGTTATTACTGTCTTGCGGAAACTGGGCTATGAACCATCAGAAATCGTTTCCAGAATAAGCCAGTTCAGACCACTATCATTAAGACTTCAACTTTACAACACCCGCAACAGGTCTATTGTTGTGGAGGACACCTATTCGGCAGACATATATTCCCTTGAAACGGCTATTGAATATCTCAATATGCAATCTGGACTTCGCAAAAAAGCACTTATCATTTCAGATATGGAAGTTATGACCGACACTATCGTAACAGAATTAATATCCCTCATTAATTCAAGCCAGTTCCATAGAATAATTCTTCTTGGGGAGAGACTTGCGGGCTTATCAAACAGATTCCAAGCAAATGAAGTATATGCCTTTGAAAACATTGATGATTTAATCAATTTTGTGGGAAGGCTTAACTGGGAAAGTTTTGCCATATTAATCAAAGGTTCACGGAAGCACAGACTGGAAAGACTAAAATACTGGTTCCACACTTCGCTTCATCCCGCCAGAATGGAAATAAATCTGCATGCCCTGATTAGCAATGTAAACAGATTCAGGCAGATAATTAACCCTGAGACAGGTATCATTGCAATGGTTAAAGCCCTTGCTTATGGCAGCGGGGACATACAGATAGCCAACACACTACAACGAATGGGAATCCAATATCTGGCAGTTGCATATCCAGAAGAGGGCAGGAGGCTTCGGGAAGGCGGAATCTCAACACCCATAATCATCATGAATCCGTATGGCATCACACCAGAAGACATAAAAGATTATGCACTGGAACCAGTTCTGCATTCCTTCCATCAACTATGGCTATGGAACCAATGGGGAATAAGCATTCCCGTTCATGTGGAGATGGACACTGGACTGGGCAGGCTGGGATTTAAACAGAACGAGATTGACCAGTTAATTAAAACCTTAAAGGAGTCCCGAACTGTGCGACCCGTAAGTGTTTTTTCCCATCTTGCCAGTGCTGATGACCCGTCCCAAGACACCTTCACCTTCCAACAATTGAATCTTTTTGAAAAAATAGCCTTTCTCTTCATCAAGAGCTTTCCAGACATAAAAAGACACATTCTGAACACTGCCGGAACAATCAGATTTCCAGAATATCAATATGACTTCGTTAGGCTGGGCATCGGGCTCTATGGCATTGACCCAACAGGAATATTCACGGGCTTAGAACCAGTCCACACCCTTAAAGCATCTGTCATCCAAGTCAAAACCCTACGAAAAGGAGAGAGTGTGGGCTACAACAGACAGTTCATAGCAACCAAACCAACTAAGATAGCCATAGTAAGCATTGGATACGCCGATGGACTTCCATATAGCAAAAACTTGTATGCATTCGTAAATGGACGCATTGTCCCTGTCCTTACAAAACCATTTATGGACTTATGCATTATTGACGTTAGTGAAGTGGATGTTGTAGTGGGCGATGAAGTGGTCTTTTATGGCGAAGAGATAAGGCTTGAGGAAGTGTCGCAGAACGTCGGCGAATCACCCTACACACTCATAAGCAAAGTGTCGCAACGAATCCCAAGGGTCTATGTGTATGAATAATTAAGTTCATAACTTTGCAAAACGTGGGTTTACTTAAAATTTAGGCTACGTTGAAGTATGTGAAATATCTGATATTTCTGGCTATTGGGTTATTTTTCTTATGGCTTGCCTTCCGAAATGTTGACCTTCAGGAGTTCATAAGTGGGTTTCGGGAAGTCAACTGGACGCCCGTCGTTCTTTCTATGATAGTGGCTGTGATTAGCCATTGGTTCAGGGGATTGAGATGGCGACTGCTAATCCGCTCACAGGGCAACTACAACATTTCCAGAATGGATGCCTTCTCAGGAGTGATGGTTGGCTACCTGTCTAACCTTGCCCTGCCCAGAATGGGGGAGGTAATCCGATGCACCATAGTGGGTAAATACACTGGCATTCCTGTGTCTTTCCTGTTCGGAACGGTCGTTCTGGAACGGATTATTGACCTGCTTATTCTTATTATCCTGCTTGCTCTGGTTATTCCCTTACAGATTAATGTCTTGGGCGATTTCATTAGGGAACATTTGCTTTCTGGTCTGCCAGATTCAAAAACCATTACTATTATAGCCATTATTGTCATTCTGGCTGTTGTCCTTGCCATACTGTTTCTATACTTTGGGTTTGTTATGTGGGTCAGAAATGCACCGTTCTCGCAAAAAAGGTTAGCGGTTCGGATAAGGGTAATGGTCAGGAACTTAATCAACGGTTTGAAAACCGTGTTCAAACTGCCTGTTCGTGTGCAAGCATACTTCTGGACTTACACGCTTCTGATTTGGGTTCTCTACATCGTTATGACGTGGCTTCCCGCTCTGGCTTTGTCCACCACCCAAAACATGTCTTTCGCTGAATTGATGGGAATGTTTGTGATGGGGTCGTTGGGCATCGTGGCACCTGTGCAGGGGGGCATTGGAACGTATCATTGGCTTGTCCAACAAACTCTTATGCTATATGGCTATGATGCAACCACTGGGCTTCAATTGGCTACACTGATTCACACCTCACAGACTTTAATGGTTATCATCGTCGGTTGCCTCGCTTTTCTTTACTTTGCAATAAGGAAAAAATGAGAGGGGATAAAACACCAACTGGGACAGGAAAGTTAGAACGGAAACCGTGGCTGGACATAGCCAAGGGGAAGATTTTAGATGATGTTTCTCTGTCCAGACATCTGGCTATATGGAAATTCTTCAAGAAAAAGATTGTGTTTACCAACGGTTGTTTTGATATTTTGCATGCTGGACACATTTCCTTGCTTGCAAAGGCTCGGGATTTAGGGGACGTGCTCATAGTGGGCATCAACAGTGATGAGTCAGTGAGGAGGCTGAAGGGCGAAAGCAGACCAATCAATAGTATTGAAGACAGAACTTTAATGCTGGCAAGCCTTTTGTTTGTAGATGCAGTTGTCGTTTTTGATGAAGACACACCAGAAAATTTAATTAAGAAGGTTAAGCCAGATGTTCTCGTGAAAGGGGCTGACTATCAGGAGTCGGAAATAGTGGGGGCTGAATTTGTCAAGTCATACGGCGGGAAAGTGGTTAGAATACCGCTTGTGGAGGGGCTGAGCACTTCTCAAATAATTGAAAAAATCAAAAGGATATGACACAAGAATTGTTAATGGACTTTGATTTAAGTGAAGAGCACCAATTGATAAGGGAAGCCACTCGGGAGTTTGCCGAACAGGTCTTGGCACCGGGAGTGATAGAACGGGATGAGAAAGCCGAAACACCGAAGGAAATCCTTGATGCCCTTGGTCAACAGGGTTTGATGGGTCTAATGGTCAAACCTGAATATGGAGGGTCAGGGCTTGACAACATTGCCTATGCTCTTGTTATGGAGGAGATAGCCCGTGTGGATGCCGGCGTGTCGGTATATGTAACTGTTCAGAATTCGCTTGTTAACTGGGGAATTCAGGAATATGGCACCGAAGAACAGAAGAAAAAGTATTTGCCTTTGTTGGCTTCTGGACAATGGATAGGGGCTTTCTGTCTTTCTGAACCTGAGGCGGGTTCCGACGCCACCCATCAGAGAACAACTGCCATAAAGAAAGGCGACCACTACGTTCTCAATGGTATTAAAAACTGGATTTCCAGTGCTGGAAAAGCATCTCTCTTTGTTGTCATTGCTCAAAGCGACCCTTCAAAGGGCTACAAAGGCATCAACGCTTTCATCGTTGAAAGGGATTGGAAGGGAATAACTATCGGTCCCAAGGAGAATAAGATGGGCATTAGGTCTTCAGACACTCATTCCGTCATCTTTGAAGACGTTATTGTTCCAGAGGAAAACCGTATTGGACCTGAAGGCTTCGGATTCAAGTTTGCCATGAACGTTTTGAACGGCGGACGAATAGGCATTGCTGCTCAGGCAGTGGGGATAGCACAGGGGGCTTATGAGCGGGCTCGGCAATATGCCACCGAAAGGATTGCTTTTGGAGTGCCCATCGCAGAACATCAAGCCATTAGGTTCAAATTGGCGGATATGGCTACCCGGATTGAAGCAGCAAGGTTGCTAACGTGGCGTGCCGCCTGGTTAAAAGACCAACACCTTCCTTATGCTAAGGAATCCGCAATGGCTAAACTATTTGCTGCCGACACCGCTATGTTCGTAACCCGGGAAGCAGTACAAATCCACGGGGGTTATGGCTACGTCAGAGAATACCACGTGGAGAGAATGATGAGAGATGCCAAGATTACTGAAATATACGAAGGAACATCTGAAATTCAAAAAATAGTCATATCAAGAAGCATTTTGAAAGAATAAAGTTTTCAAAGGCGTTCAGGCTGACCATCAAATCCATATTATTTATTTGGCTGGTAATTGTATCGCCTTATCTTTCATTTGCCCAACATGCTATAACCATAGAGAACGCTGAACAGGTAATTATCTTGGACGACCCTAAACCCACTAAAATCCTTAAGGGAAATGTCCATATCAGACATAAACAAACACACCTTTGGGCTGACTCAATAACCCTGTTTGGCAAAGACAGTGCCATAGCAATTGGAAACGTTAGGTTTTCCGTTGGAGACACCATCTTCGGCTCAGGGGCAAACACGCTCACATACAATAAAAAACTTCTGATTGCAACGGGGAACATTACTGTGTCATCAAAGCAAAGCACAATAACAACTTCCTACTTCACCTATGACCTGCAATCCCAGCGTGTTTCGGCAACAGACATCACTTGGACAACGCAGTCTGGACATATTTCGGCTAAGCACCTATTCATCTCTGGAAACACATTCATATTCACTGATTCAGTAAGGGCACAACGAAACGGAACATATTCCCTTAGTGATACGCTTGTCCTTAATCAAAAAACAAACAAATATGTCTTTTCCGGAGATGTTCTTATTCTTCAAGATGGCGATTCTGTCAAAGCCCAACGGGTAATAGCCCTTCCTGATAAACAGGAAATATACATTGGTTTCGGCATTCACGCTGATTCCCTTATCTGGATTGCCGACACAGTAATCATAGAAGCAAACAGGCAAACATTAAAAAATGCTTTGATAAAGCGGGATTCCCTACTGCTGGCTGGTAAGCAGATACGTTTTTACGATAACCAACTGGACATTACAGACACCTTCTCATTATTGATTTGTCGTGTCAACGACGATTCTATTCTCATCTCAGGCAAACGGCTCAACTGGGATTCTTCACAACAAAATGGATTCCTGTTCAAAGGGATTATCAAACAAGGGGAATCGTCTATGTGGGCAGATTCAATCCATATGATTGATTCAGTAATTATATTGCGACACAACGGATGGATATCTCTTAATGAGTGGTTCATCACCGGCAATGAAATAATTATTCACAAGACAGATTCACCAGATAATAAACATTTTGATTCTGTGGTTGTTTATGGGAACGCTTGGATGCTCAATTCTATTGATTCGGCTCGCACCAATCAACTCACTTCACCAAAAATAATCATTCGGTTTTTAAAAACCGACACAATAACAATCCTTGCCTGTTGCCCTGTCAAAACAGTGTTTTACAACACCAACGACAAAGGAGAAATAACCAGTGTTAACTACACCGAGGGCGACAGGTTAACTGCTCTATTCATTGACGACTCTCTGCGAAACATTATAATGCATAAAAATCTTTCTGGATACATAGAGGAGAACGCTACTGCCAACCTGAAAGGACTGCCTGAAATCCCTATACGTTCCGCTTCAACACCAATCAAATTTTGGACTGAGACACTGAAGCCTTTAAGCAGACAGTTCATAGACCGCCTCCATAAACCTTGTAATATAATTCAGCCAAAAACTATTAAATCAATGGTAGAATGAAGAGACAACCAAATGCATTAGATTAAAGTATTTGAGACAGATGAAAATTATATGGCTTAAATGGTTTCTGATTAAACTCATCTGACAATGAAAATACGATGGTTACTGGATTTATCCTCATAGACCAGTTCGATAATTAACAATCCAGAAGGAAGGTCATCTATGGTTACTTTATTATAGGAATCGGAAACGTTGCGAAGGACTTTCCCGTCAGGAGATATAATTCTAATGCGACGGATGGTTGAACATGATACATAGACAGTATTATTATAAAATCTAATGCAGTTATCTTGTGGGCTTTGGTCAATGCCTGTTATGGCAACATCTATCGTTGCAGTGGTCTGGCAACCTGCAAAATCAGATATCAACACAGCATATGTCCCCGAGAGGGATACA
>JAJRPU010000115.1 GCA_024280615.1 Bacteroidota bacterium
CACGCAATACCCATGTGATGGACGCTCAACGAACCATCGTGTCCTTCTTAGCAGGATTTGAAGAGCCTGAATTCTTAAAAGACACCTCCCCTGAAGCAAACATTGAAAAAGGAACAAAGATCCTTGCTAAGCTGCCCTACATTACAGCTAATGCATACAGGGAGCTTAATGGACTGCCCATTATTGACCCCCATCCTACATATTCCTTTAGTGACAACTTCCTGTATATGATTCTCGGGAAGGAACCCGATGACGTTTCCCGAGAAGTTTTTGACAAGACCCTCACCTGCTATGTGGAACACGAAATGCCTAACTCCACATTCACAGCTAGGGTGATCGCTTCCACCCTCTCAGACATATATGGTGCCATCACCGGAGCCATTGCATCCTTAAAAGGTCCTCTGCACGGTGGAGCCAACGAAGCAGTAGCATATATGCTCCTTGAAATTTTAGAGAAAGGAGGTGCTTCGGTAGCCAAGGATTATGTTAAAGAAAAACTAGCACGGAAGGAGAGAATAATGGGCTTCGGACACAGGGTGTATATGCGTAAGTATGACCCACGAGCAGCTCTACTTAAAGACTACATTCCCCAATTGATTGACAGGCATCCACAGGGTAAGGAATTGTATGAAATCTATCAGATTGTTGAAGAAACAATGAGGGAAGAGAAGGGACTCTTTCCAAACGTTGACTATCCTGTAGGACTCATTTACTACCTGCTTGGAATCCCTATTCCGTTGTTTACGCCCATCTTCCTTGTTGCTAGAACAGCTGGACTGATTGCCCACGTCACTGAACAGCATGCAAACAACAGATTGTTCAGACCACGGGTTTGGTACGTGGGTCCTGAATATAGACCATTAGATTAATAATTAGGTCCACAAAAAGCAAGATAATCATTTACGGGCGGGTGCCCTTACCGGGTGCTCGCCTTTTTTATTTTATGGATTCAAGATACATCAGGAATACTTTGCTAGCAGTCTCGTTACTGAATCCAAAAACAATTCTCCGACAAACTCTAAAAAAGGCAAAGTCTTTGACGTGGCAACAAAATCAGGAGGTAAAAGACTCTTTCCCTTTACAGCAAGCACTCCAAGCACAATGCTTACAAAAGCGAAATAAAGTAGTCCCCCCAACAACCGATTAAGTCCCCCTATGCCTGCCGCTGACAGCGACTTCTCAATTAACAACCCCACACCTTTTATCAACAGCCAGAAGGCTAAAAAAGTAAGCACAAACACGAGTATCACCATCACAGGTTGATGAGTTAAGCCCAATTCTATAACCACTAATGGCGCGACATAAATGGTTGCCAGGACTGCCGCCACAAGCCCCACAACACTAAACACTGTGTCCACCAATCCCCTGAAAACACCAAAGAGAAAGCCCAAAGCCAGCACACCTATTACAAACCAGTCCAACCAGTGCATAGGTACATACAATTTATGGTGTCATTTTTGATGCAAAGTTTATAAAATCTTTCCTACCTTTGCATAAAATGAGAGAAAAATGACAGACAATGTTCTAAAAGGCGGTGAGTTTTTAATTAAAGACGTTGACCCGGCAACAATTTTCACACCTGAAGATTTAGACGAGGAACAGAAGCTCATGGCTTCAGCAACTATGGAATTCTTAGAGCAAGAAGTTCTTTCAAAACTTGACGATATAGATGCCCAGAAAGAAGGTTTGATGGTTGAATTACTTAATAAAGCTGGAGAATTGGGTCTTCTGGGTGTTTCTATCCCCGAAGAATATGGTGGTTTGGGCAAAGATTTCAACACTGCTACTGTTCTCTCTGACGTACTTGGTCAGGGACATTCTTTCACGGTAGCCTTAATGGCTCACACAGGTATTGGCACATTACCCACTCTGTACTATGGCAATGAAGAACAAAAGAAAAAGTATCTTCCCAAATTAGCCACGGGTGAATGGAAAGCAGCGTATTGTCTAACAGAACCAAACGCCGGTTCAGATGCAATGAATATCAAGACAAAAGCAGTTCTGTCAGAAGATGGCTCTCATTATCTAATCTCAGGAACTAAAATCTTTATCACAAATGCAGGGTTTGCTGATTTATTTACCGTATTTGCCAAAATAGATGGAGAAAAATACACTGCATTCCTTGTTGAGAAATCATTTGGAAACATAGAACTCGGTCCAGAGGAAAAGAAGATGGGTATTAAGGGTTCTTCCACAAGACCTGTTTACTTTGACAACACCCCTGTGCCAAAAGAAAATGTGCTTGGTGAAATAGGAAAAGGGCATCACATTGCCTTTAACATATTAAACATAGGAAGGTTTAAGCTTGCAGCTGCATGCGTGGGAGCCGCCAAAAGGGCTATTAAACTCGCAGTTAACTATTCCAAGGAAAGAATGCAGTTCGGTAAATATCTCTACCAATTCGGTGCTATTCAGCATAAGATAGCAGAGATGGCAACCTACCTGTATGCTATTGAGTCTGCCACATACTACGTAAGTGACCTGATAAATAGAAAAGAAAAATCGCTGATAGACAGTGGGGACATCAATAAAGCTCTTATTGAAGCAGCCCGGGAATATGCCGTTGAAGCCGCTATTCTGAAAGTGGCTGGTTCTGAAATGCTTGACTATGTAGTTGATGAAGGAGTCCAAATCTACGGTGGATATGGATACATTGAGGAATATCCAATGGCACGGGCATACAGAGATAGCCGAATTAACAGAATCTTTGAAGGAACAAATGAAATTAACCGGTTGCTAATTCCGGGAATGCTTATCAGGAGAGCAATGAAGGGCGAACTGGACTTGATGACCCCTGCCCAACAACTGATGAATGAAATAATGTCCATTAGCCTGCCTGAACCAGCGGAAGGACTGTTAGGCGAAGAAAGGAGGGCAGTTAATAATATGAAGAAAGCTACATTGCTCTTGGCTGGTGCCGCCTTACAAAAATATATGCAAGACATTGAGAACCAGCAAGAGATACTTATGAATGTTGCTGATATGGGAATTAATGCCTTTGTTGCTGAAGCCGCTCTGGCTCGGGCTCTCAAACACGGAGAGGCACACCCCATTATGTATGATATGGCAAGACTGTATGTAAGAAAAGCCCTTGCTGCAGTCAACAGGGCAGGTAACGAAGTTATAAACGCCATTGCTGAGGGGGATGAACACAGAATCTTAGCAGGGGCTCTCAAACGATGGACCAAAATTGACCCTGTCAACACAATCGAAATCAGGAGAAAAATTGCTAAACACATAGTTGAAAGGGGACACTATTCACTATAAAAACCGTTAGCAATATAATATCCGATGGAACCTTTAAGATAGAAATAAGCGTATAACTTAGAAGGAGTGTGTGTTGTTTACATACGGCAATAACCAGAAAGCATGGAACAACACAAAATAAAGTGAATGATGAAGAAGAAAGCATTAGTTTTACTGATGATTTTTGCAGGAGCAGTCATTCTGGAATCTTGTGCAATGAAAACATCATGTGGAATGACCAAAAGGAAAGCAAAGAAAGCATATAAAGAGTGGAAAGCTAAACGGTAAC
>JAJRPU010000116.1 GCA_024280615.1 Bacteroidota bacterium
AGGCGGGAACTTTGATTGAGTGATTAAGCGTTCCAATACAGTGAATTGTGTAAAATTATCTGCCCTATGCCAATGAGGCAATTAAAGATAGTCAAGTCAATTACTAATAGGGAGAGCCAATCCCTTGAAAAATATCTTCAGGAAATAGGTAAGGAGGATTTACTTACACCTGAAGAGGAGGTTGAATTAGCAAGACGTATTAAGCAAGGAGATAGGGAAGCGTTGGAGAAACTTGTTAGAGCAAATCTGAGATTTGTCGTTTCCGTTGCTAAGCAATATCAAAATCAGGGGCTTCCACTGAGCGACCTGATTAATGAAGGGAACTTGGGACTAATTAAGGCTGCTGAGAGGTTTGACGAAACAAGAGGTTTTAAGTTCATTTCCTATGCTGTTTGGTGGATAAGACAGTCTATCCTTCAAGCATTGGCTGAAAATTCAAGAATTGTTAGGCTTCCTCTTAATAAAGTTGGCTCATTGAATAAAATTCATAAGGCATATACACAACTGGAGCAGGAATATGAGCGTGAACCCACACCGGAGGAAATAGCCGAATTGACAGGTCTCAACCCACGGGACATAGAGAAAACAATGGGACTTTCTGGAAAGTATTCTTCCCTTGATGCCCCATTTCAAGAAGGGGAGGATGGCACCTTGAAAGATGTAGTTGCTGATGAGGCTACCCCACAGGCCGATGAATATCTCATCAAGAAAGAATCAATGCAACAAGAAATTCTGTATATATTGAATAAATATCTAAGCAAGGAAGCAGCTGAAATAATAAGATTGTTTTTTGGAATAGGAGAGCCTTATCCTATGTCTATAGAAGATATTGCTGAAAAGATGGGAATGTCTAAGGAACGAGTTCGCCAATTAAAAGACAAAGGGTTACAGGAACTTCGCAAATGTGCTGAAATTCATAAACTGAAAGACTATCTGAACATGTAATTCCAGTCAAACCTTCCTTGGGAATATGTTTGAAGAGTTAACAGAACGACTTAATAAGGCATTCAGAACTATTACTGGAAGAGCACGTATTACAGAAGCCAATATAAAAGATGCTGTTAAGGAGGTCAGAAGGGCATTACTTGCCGCCGATGTCCACTATAAAGTAGCTAAGGAATTTACAGAACGTGTCAAACAAAGGGCTCTCGGACAAGAGGTTATAAAGAATGTATCACCCGGCAACCAATTTGTTAAAATAGTTTATGACGAGTTAGTAAACTTATTAGGTAGCAGTACTGAACCGCTTAATTTAAAGCGGAAACCAACAATTATCTTGCTCACAGGACTGCAGGGTAGTGGTAAAACAACATTCGCTGCCAAATTAGCGAAATTTATTAAAAATAACCTAAATAAGACTGTTCTATTAGTTGCTGGAGACGTGCATCGTCCCGCTGCTATTGAACAACTTAAAACACTTGGAGAAAAAGTTGAAGTGCCCGTATTTTCCTTGGAAGGCGAAAAAAACGCCGTTAAAGTAGTTGAGGAAGGAATTAAATATGGTAAGCAACACGGATATGATGTTATAATTATTGACACTGCTGGTCGGCAATCAGTTCAGGAAGAATTAATGAAGGAACTGGAAGATGTTCACAAGGTTGCTAATCCAGATGAAATTTTGTATGTTCTTGATGCTATGATGGGTCAAGATGCTGTTAATATAGCCAAACAGTTTTATGAGCGTGTTCCATTCACAGGAGTGGTTATATCCAAGATGGATGCTGATGCCCGAGGAGGGGCTGCACTAACAGTAAATTATATTACCGGTAAGCCAATCAAGTTCGTAAGCAATGGAGAACACGTTGATGATATAGAAATTTTCCATCCCGACAGGTATGCTCGCCGAATACTGGGAATGGGCGACGTTATCTCGCTCGTAGAAAAGCTTCAACAACAAATAGATGAAGAAAAGGCAAAGAAATTAGAAAAGAAACTACGCAAGAACCAGTTTGACTTTAATGATATGCTTGACCAATTGCGTCAGATAAAGAAGATGGGCAACCTGAAAGGAATGTTAAGCCTATTGCCGGGAATGGGTAAAGCATTAAAAAACGTTGATATTGACGAAAGAAGGCTTAAGCATCTTGAAGCCATTATTTTATCTATGACACCCGAAGAACGGGCAAAACCAGAAATTATAAACGAGTCGAGAAAACGAAGGATTGCTAAGGGAAGCGGAAGACCAATTGAGGAAGTGAATAACTTGCTTAAGCAATATAAGCAGATGAAGAAGATGATTAAGCATGCTAACAGAATTGCCCATTTGATGAGGATGAATCGCAAAACACACTAATTCTGTATTACCATATAATTGCTAAAAGGCTTATGTTTGCATCATACGCTCTATGTCGCATAAGTCATTAAAGATTGGGATAACTGGCTGTGTTGGGTTCATTGGGTTCACCTTAGCCCGAATGCTGGTAGAACGTGGCTATGAAGTTGTTGGAATAGACAATAAGGACGGGCTTGTTTACCCAGTTCAATTGAAGGAACGCCGACTTGAAGTACTAAAACAATTCTCAAACTTCACCTTCATTGAAGGAGACTTAAACGACCCAAAATCTTTACAAGAAGTTATATCCCACAAGCCGGAAGTGATTGTTCATTTGGCTGCCAGAGCAGGGGTAAGACACAGTATAAAATTCCCAGAACTTTATTACCATAGTAATGTAAATGCCACTTTGAATCTACTAAACGAAATGGTAAACTATGGCATCACCAATGTAATTATGGCAGGGACTTCTTCTGTATATGCCGGCTTCCCCCCACCTTTTAAGGAGGATATGTCTGCTGATAGACCACTGTCGCCATATGCGGCGAGCAAACGAGCAGCCGAACTGCTATTGCATTCATATACTTACCTATATGGTCTAAAAGGCTTAATTCTCAGATATTTCACTGTTTACGGACCTTTTGGACGTCCTGATATGCTCATCTACCGATTGATTTACAACCAGTTTCAGGGGCAAGTAACGACCATCTTCGGAGATGGGACCCAGAGCAGAAGTTTCACTTATGTTGACGATGCTGCAATGGGAACACTAAGAGCAATTGAATGGCTTGCAGAACAACCAGAAGGAACCTATGATATAATTAACATTGGCAATCCAGAGTCTTTCACACTGAAAGAACTCTTTTCACTTCTTGACAACAAAGACGGTTTACCTTTAAAACTGACCTATACAAACTTTATCCCAGCAGATATAAAAGCCACTACTGCCGACATATCCAAGGCAAAAAGAATCCTTGGTTGGCAACCCACAACTTCCCTTCCAGAAGGAATAGACAAAACATGGGAATGGTTTAAAACAAATTGGGAATGGATTCGGAACATACCCCTACCATAGTTTTCTTTGCCAATGGACAATTTGCCATCCCTTCCCTTGAACTTCTTAGCAAACATTTCAACACAGTAGTGGTTACCAATCCGCCTAAGCCGGCTGGTAGAGGAAAACGCCTAACACCAGCGGTTATTGAACAAAAGGCTAAGGAACTGAATTTGCCTATTATTCACGCACCGAAATCCTTGAAAGACCCTGAATTTATCAAAAAAATAATAGAGTTAAACGGTCCGCTTGGCGTCGTCGTGGCGTTCAGAATATTGCCTGAACAAATCATATCAATTTTTCCATATGGTATCATCAACCTGCATCCATCTTTATTGCCTGCATATCGTGGACCGGCACCTATCCAATGGGCTATAATCAACGGCGAGAAAAAAACTGGAGTTACAACAATTCTGATAAGCAAAGAGGTTGATGCCGGGCCCATCTTAATGCAGGAGGAAGAACCGATTTATTCAGAGGACACGGGAGGCACCCTATCAGAACGCCTTTCCATTAAAGGTTCTCACCTTCTACTGGAATCAGTTGAAAAATGGTTGCGTAAGGAGGTTGTTCCTAAGCCACAGGAAGGAACACCAACACCCGCACCCAAATTGACCAAAGAAAACACACGGATTAATTGGGATGAACCGGCTGACCTTATCCTGAGAAAAATAAGAGCATTTAATCCAGTGCCCTATGCTTGGACAGTGGAAACACATTCAAATAAAAGATTCAAAATAGTGGAAGCAGGATTGTCATCCAAGGATGTTAGCCTTCAACCCGGCAAAGCAATAACTACCAAAAAAGAGATAATTGTAGGCACTGGAACACACCCAATCGCAATAAGAAAACTTATTCCGGAAGGGAAAAAAACGATGGAAGCACCTCAATTCTTAGCAGGCTGGCAGAACAAACCGCTTAACTTTGAATAAAAATTTTCCGATATGACTTCTGAACTCACCACGTTGACTGCTATAACACCTATTGACGGCAGATACAGAAGGCTAACTGAGAGGTTGGCTGACCACTGGTCGGAATATGCCCTAATCAAAACACGAGTGGAAGTTGAGATTGAGTTTTTGATTGAATTTTTGAGAGTTACAGGAATATACGAAATAACGGAAAGTATAGCACAAAACTTGCGGGAGATATACAAAAAATTTTCCATTGAAGATGCTCAAGAAGTGAAGGAGATAGAGAAAAC
Source organism: Bacteroidota bacterium (assembly GCA_024280615.1). Taxonomy (GTDB): domain Bacteria; phylum Bacteroidota; class Bacteroidia; order JAADEI01; family JAADEI01; genus JAADEI01. The sequence goes on from JAJRPU010000116.1 coordinate 4,531, forward strand.
TACCAATCACGATGTCAAGGCAGTGGAATATTTCATTCGTAACCGACTGCAAAACCGTGGTCTGGAACACTTAGTTCCTTATGTGCATTACGGCTTGACTTCTCAAGATGTCAACAATACGGCAATTCCTATAATGTATCACAGGACACTCAAAGATGTCTTGCTTCCTGATTTGGCATCCCTGGTTCAAAAACTCAGTGATTTAGCCCAACAATGGCGAGATGTTCCTATGCTGGCATTTACACACGGGCAACCGGCATCGCCTACTACCATAGGCAAGGAACTGGCTGTGTTCGGCTACAGACTCATCAATCTAGTTAAGCAAATAATTAATCTGCCTATAACTGCTAAGTTTAGTGGGTCAACGGGCACAATGGCTACCTTACATCTCTCATTCCCTGATATTGACTGGCGTGAGTTTGCCCGTCGCTTCGTCAAAAAATGGAATCTGGAATATGAAGAGATAACAACTCAAATAAGCAATTATGATAACCTGTCCCAACACCTTATGTTATTGAAAGGCGTTTCCACTGTTCTCATTGACCTTGCCCAAGATATGTGGCTATACATTAGCAAGAACTACCTGAAATTAAGAGTTATTGAAGGGGAAGTCGGTTCTTCTGTTATGCCACATAAGGTTAATCCCATTCATTTTGAAAACGCTGAGGGAAACCTTGTTTTGGGAAGGCAAATGTTTAATGTCCTTGCTGATAGTCTGCCCGTATCCAGATTACAACGAGACCTGACAGACTCAACCCAATTGAGATATGTCGGGACTGCAATAGCCTTCTTGGTAATAGGAATTTCCAACATTGGCAAGGGATTGGACCGCATTGAACCTAACAAAGACGCTATGTTGAAGGAACTGGAAAACCATTATGAAGTGCTTGCCGAAGCCCTGCAAACAACCCTGAGGAGAGAGGGCAACCCAGAAGCTTATGAAATCCTTAAAAAGCACACAAGAGGGTTCTCTATGTCCCAAGAAGCCTATCAACAATTGGTTTCAGAATTGCCATTCTCAACTCAAACGAAAGAACACCTGTTGAATCTCAAGCCACAGGACTACATTGGAGACGCACCGAAACTAATAAACACCCTGAGCGAACAACTTAAAGAACTTTTATCGGAAATGGAACGTTATAATGGAAGTGTCTAACTTTGCAAAAGCATTAAAATATTTTTGTCATGGACGCTATAAGGCAGTGGGAACAGGAACAGATCAATAAGATCAGGGAAGAGAAGCAAATTCCTATGTTCGGTCCGGGAGATACAGTGAAAGTCCACTATAGAATTATTGAAGGCGACAAGGAAAGGATTCAGCCTTTCACAGGAGTGGTTATCCAAATAAGGAATTCAGGGCTCAATACCACCTTCACTGTTAGAAAGATTTCTGAAGGCATCGGCGTGGAAAGAATCTTCCCACTCTATTCACCACGAATTGAAAAGATTGAAGTGTTGAGAAGGGGTCATCCACGACGAGCACGACTGTTCTATCTCAGAGAAAAAGTTGGTAGGGAAACCAGAATTAGGGAACGGAAGAACGACAAGTATCCGCTTTAAGCCTGACTTCTCATTTCTGGTTTTCGTTCACCGTAACATATTCAACTTACTATTTCACTTGTATTGGCTATATTTGACTTATGGAACTATTACAGAGATTTGCTCCAAAGTGGTTGAAGCCATTAAAAAACAAGTATGTCATAGCGACAATAGTTTTTATTATCTGGGCTGGTTTTATTGATGAATACAGTATTTATCGCCTTATTAAAGTTAACAAACAATTAAATGAGATTGATAATCAAATAGTGCATTATTCAAAGCAAACAGAGGAATTGAAACGGCAGATTGCATCGCTGGACACTTTGGAAAACGTTATACGGTTTGCCAGAGAGCAATACCTAATGAGCAAAGACAATGAGGACGTCTTCCTTATCAAGGAATAACATTCTTTCAACGACATATCCGATACTTGAGATATTTTCGTCGTTTCAAGGGGAGGGGGCGTGGACCTTGCATCCTGCAACGTTCATCAGGCTGGCGGGCTGTTCAGTGGGTTGCTTTTGGTGCGACACAAAAGAGTCGTGGGACGTCAACGCAGGGGAATCTTTGACAGTAAAAGAAATTATTGACGTAGCCAATAAGTTGGGAAATGCAATTATTGTCATAACAGGAGGGGAACCATTGGAACATGACTTAAACAATTTAACGATAGCCCTTAAAAATGCAGGATTTAAAGTACACTTAGAAACTTCAGGCAGTTCGCCACTAACGGGAACCTTTGACTGGATAACTCTTTCGCCTAAGAAATTTAAACTTCCCTTGCCAGAAATATATCCACTTGCTTCTGAATTAAAAATAATCGTGCATAATAGGCATGACCTGACCTTTGCTCTTGAACAAGCCAGTAAAGTCTCTGCCAATTGTATGCTTTTCCTACAACCACAGTGGTCAGTGCGTAAAAAAGTCTTACCTTTAATCGTTGAGTTTATACGCAGGCACCCGGAATGGGTCCTGTCCCTGCAAACACATAAATACCTAAATGTGCCATGATACGGACACTTCTTATCGTGCTTTCGCTGGTTTTCTCAATAACTGTTTTTTCACAGGGAAAGCCTTGCCCGGCAGGCAAAAAGCATTATGAACGGGCTGGGAAATATCTTCAAGCAAGGGATTGGAAGAATGCCCTTGAGGAGTTGCGTCGCTTGCAAGCCAAATGTCCCAATTTCGGGGAGGCGTATGCTATCGCAGGAGACATATATGCAGAATTCGGAAAATATGATTCTGCATTTGCTAATTATGAACGTGCAATAATGGCTAACCCTAACATGGAACCTACAATATACTATCTTGCTGGGAAAACGGCATTTCACATAGGCGAATATGACAAAGCAATCAAATATCTGGAACGTTTCCTGCAAGAACCTAACCTGCCACCTATTATAAAAGAAAAAGCTAAAAAATATCTTTCCAATGCTAAAGTTGCGAAAGACTTAGTTCAAAACCCTGTTCCCTTTGACCCGAAGAATCTTGGTCCCAATGTTAATTCAAAGTTTTCTGAATATCTCCCCGCTTTAACGGCAGATGAAAAAACTTTAATATTTACAAGGCGATTGTCAAGAGATGGATTTATGGTAAATGAAGATTTTTATATAAGCACCCGACGAGAAGACGGGACGTGGACACCAGCCAGACCAATCGGTCCACCAATCAACACACCACAGAACGAAGGAGCACAAACAATTTCACCTGATGGAAGAACAATCTATTTCACTGGTTGCAATCGTAAAGACGGCTATGGCAGTTGCGACATATACGTTACTCAACGAATTGGCAACAGATGGACAAAGCCTGTCAACCTAGGACCACCAATAAACACACAATACTGGGAATCTCAACCGTTCATTTCGCCAGACGGCAGAGTCCTATTTTTCGTAAGCAACAGACCCGGTGGGCTGGGAGGCAGAGATATATGGTACAGCATTAAGCAAGAAGATGGGACATGGTCCGAACCCAAAAACATTGGTCTGCCTATTAACACGACGGAAGATGACTTCTCCCCGTTCATACATACTGACGGCAGAACATTATATTTCGCTTCGGAAGGGCACCCGGGGATGGGCAAGGCAGATATTTTCGTATCAAGACTCGGAGAAGACGGCAAATGGAACTCCCCCAAGAATCTGGGATATCCAATTAACACAGAGAATGAAGAAAGTAGTTTAATAGTCAGTGCTTCTGGCAGATGGGCTTATTTCGCTTCTGACAGGTTAGGCGGATATGGCGGAATGGACCTATATGTTTTTGAACTATATGAAGAGGCACGCCCTACACCAGTAACCTATGTTAAAGGGAAAGTTCTTGATGCCGAAACAGGAAGACCAATCCAAGCAACTCTTGAATTAATCAATCTCAACACTGGCAAACTGGTTTCACAAACGGTTTCAGACCCAATGACAGGCGAATTCCTGCTAAGCCTGCCTTCAGGAGAGGACTATGGATTACATGCCGCTGCTAAAGGCTATTTGTTCCACTCAGAACACTTCTCACTGCACGATTCACTGGCTTTCAAGCCATACACATTGAACATTAAATTAAACCCAATCAAGGAAGGGTCTTCAACGATACTTAAAAACATTTTCTTCAAATTTGATTCTTATGAATTGACCGAAGAATCCAAGCATGAACTGGACAAATTGGTTCGGTTCCTGAAAGACAATCCAACAGTGAAAATTGAGATTGCTGGGCATACCGACGACGTCGGAACCCATGAATACAATATGACTCTCTCTGAGAAAAGAGCAAAAAGTGTCTACGATTATCTTATATCACAAGGTATTTCACCTGAGCGATTAACCTATAAAGGTTATGGATTTACCAAGCCCTTAGTGAGGGACACTACTGACGAAGCACGTGCTATGAACAGGCGAACAGAAATCATAATAATTGAGAAATAAATTCCTTATCTTAAAAAGAAAAATGGTTACGCTTACAGAAAAGGAAAAAGGGGCACTGATTTCAATAGCCAGAAACGCAATACGGGACACACTTGAAGGAAAAAGACTTCCACCTTCTCTTGAAAACCTACCTGAAGCATTGAAAGTGCCTGCACGAACTTTCGTAACCATCAACAACAGAGAGGGTTCCCTACGTGGTTGCATGGGAACCATGACGCCATTGCCGCTTGCTTTATCAGTATATGAGAGTGCAATAAATGCTGCATTTCATGACCCACGGTTCCCACCCTTGACACTCCCTGAACTGGATAGTGTTAAATTGCACATTAGTATTCTCAGCGACTTCTTGCCTTTGGAATATTCTTCTTTTGAAGACCTGATAGAAAAATTAAGAGCCAAGCCAGGATTGTTATTGCAACATCCGTTAGGTAAAGCTCTATTACTGCCTTCCGTGTGGAAGAAAATTCCTGACCCTTACCAATTTCTAATTGCTCTTGCTAACAAAGCAGGATTCGGTCCCGATATTTATGAGGACCCGAGAACAAAACTGTTTTATCTTACCACCCAGGAATTATCAGAGAAATAACTAAGTGATGGAAGGTAAACACTAAATTTTTTACCCAAATTCCCTAATTAATCCATAGGATTTCTTATAAGTCAAATTTCGGAACAATGGTTCATTGGCTTCCTGTCAAGACCAGGACCCGAGTTACGTAGGGTAGAGGTTAAGAAATCCAATTTTATCAAATGTTTTGGTTGATTTTATCTTATTTTGCACAATTAAAAGTTGAGTATGACCTTAACAATCCTCCTGCTGATTCTAAATTTTGTCTTATCATTGCATTATGAATACACTGCCATGCCAAGACCAAAAAAGAAACATAAAGGACTAAGTAAGCCAAGGTTAAGATTGGAAACTATGAAGAAACGATACAAAGGGAAGATATACACATATTACCTAAGTGTCATGTCTTAGTAGCATACCCTCTCTTGTTGCCTG
>JAJRPU010000117.1 GCA_024280615.1 Bacteroidota bacterium
CACATACAGAGCCAATGCCGTAATAAATGCAAACATGTTCAAAGCGTCCTTAATTGCATGCTAATGGTCTCATACTACAAACTACGACTGCTTATAATACTCTCCTTGGTTTCTATAGGTGTTTTGGGACTCACTCTACGCTTTGCTTTAGTCTCTTCAGACCTTGACTTTCTCTTCCAGGTACAAACAACAGATTTCATTATCGGAATCTTAATAGGCATAATCTCTGCAACAGTAATGGGGCTCTTGTCATCTCTGCCTATTTTTAAGGAAGTGAGAGAAGTGCTAATTCCCGCTATAAAAGTTTTATCTTCTCCCTTTTGGTTCGCATTTTTGGTCAGTTTATTAGCTGGCATCTGCGAAGAATTATTTTTCCGTGCCTTCCTACAGGAATTAATAGGTCTGTTTCCCTCAGCTATCCTCTTCGTTGCCATTCATGGATACTACTTTCCTAAGCCCCGTGCTATGCCAATTCTGGGCATTTTAGTAACATTCATAGCAATTGCCCTGGGACTGATATATGAACACTTTGGGTTTTGGGCAGCCGTATCAATGCATTTCACTTATGACTTTGTGCTTCTATTGACAGCTTTAAAATCCTTTAATACTTACCATTATCAAGAATAAACTTTTTAATTGGGCAAAACCATTTGAGACAACTGCTCATCAATAACCGTTTGATTATATCGCTTTGAACTTCTTACTGAACCAATAATATTTCCTACATAAAAGGTCATTGAGAAAATTCCAGAGAGTAACGCAATACCGTAATTTTTAACTTTAAAACTAGAATATGTAGCATAAAATAGTAAAGAGTTAACGAACAAAGATGAAATAGCAGTTTGCCAATGTCCTGAATAGAGATATCCAGCACCGGGAATTATTGCTAACATACCGGCAACAACGGGTTTTTTGAGTTTTGCTTTTTCTACAGAAGTTACTACATTTAAGTTTTTAGAAGCAAGATAATTTAATGATGAAGATGCAGTAACTAAACTAAAAAATCTTTTTGCACTATCTATCTGCCTTGACCGAGCATAAGTAACCCCTGTGAAAATATAAATTTTGTGTAACAAAAAAGTATCTCTCTTTGCTCTCAGAGCTACTTCATTAAAACATTCAATAGCTTTGTAAGTGTTGTTCAAGTCAAACCAAATTTTACAGATTTCAAATTTTACATTCACATTCTTTTTAATATCTTCGGGAAAATAACCTTCATACTCCCATATTGCCTCTTCATGCCTATTCAAAGCCTTTAAAGAACGCAACAAATTGACGTATAGCTCTACCGGCAAATTCTCTTCAGAAATTGAAAGTTTCTTTGAATAGTGAAACACTCTATATATTTCCAAGAGGGCTTCGCTATACAATTCCTTTTCCATAAGGAACCTTATGAACTTTAGTTCATCTGCCCAGGCAAAATTCATAGGATACTTAGCATAAGGAAAAACCTTAGTCCCTGTATTAAGGTACAAAACAGTATCTAGCCAAACCGAATCTATAATAGGAAGGTCAACAAACCTAAATCCATTATCTTGTAACGTTAGCGGATAAAATCTGTAATCATGCCCACATCTCAAAAGCCTATCCGCGGTGTAAATCATCGCTTTAAAGGGGTTATAATATTGAAATGTAGCAAAGCCATATCTAGAACAAGAAGGATACATAGGACAATGATACGGTCTAATATGGCTAATGTATTTCTGATAAAATCGTATCGTTGTGTGAAATATGTTTGTTTCTTCTATATAATTTACCTGTCTAAGACTATCAGACTGCCCAAATACAGATATTGCATACAATTGCAACCATAACCATGTTATTGTTCTTATTTGGTTCACAGTTCAAAATAATGTAGTATGAGCAGGTATTAATTGGTGTTAATTTCTACATCAGAAGCTACTTGGGCACTAACTGTATATCCAGGTGGAATTTCCGCATCTTTACCTTTCATGAGTAAGAAAAGCAGGCAAACAAACAACCCAAGAACTACAGAAAGAGTTTGCTTCTCTTCTCCCTCTACATATATCCTACCCCCGGATAAGGGAACTTCCGTTCCATCAACAGCTGTAACGGAACGTGCTTCTATCTCCAAATATCCTGGTTTACCTAAGGCTTTTGCTCTCTGAACGCGAACCACTTGAGCCTTAGCAGGTGCTCCCGCTTTAATTACTACTTTGTTACCAATTCTGACATCGTTTCTTACCCTTAACTCTATTGTTTGTCCAGGTGAAACCAATTTAGATGACACTAACGAAGTTGTTTCCAAAGTTACAGATGTTCCAGCTTTTAAAATGATTCGTCCTTGTAATAGAGGGACAAAAGACGTAAGGACCAACCAAGCAGCTAATCCGGCAGAAAGAATCCGCAGAGTATATCCTCTTCTTATCTTTGCTATCATGACGTCAGGATTTTGTTACGACTAAGTTAAGCAATTTTTATTAAATGGTTTATGACTGTATAGTTTTACAAAGGTTCATAAAGTTCTTTCTTAACTTTGCTAAATGCATAAGCCTTTTTCTTCGCTTGCGATACTGATATCGGTAGTTGTGATTAGCTGCAGTTCCATACAAACATTTCATATTCAATGTCCTGATTTATCAAGTAATTCACGCAAAAGAAAACCTTTTAAATCTCCTATCCTTACGCTGGCAAGAACAAAATCATATAAGCAAAACAAACAAAAGGATAGAACTCAGCTGACTGTATCAATAATGCATAAAGAAGCTCCAAAAGCTTTATTTATTGAAACCTCTTCTCCATTTTTATCAAATTTATCAAATTCGTTATTAACAGCCTCTTATGAACACTTTGAGGTCTCGTTTGATAAAATGAAGCCTAAGATTGACAGTCCTCCTGTTAATTCATCAAATTTTCCCAAGGACAAGACAAATAGAGAACAAGAATCTATGGACTGGGATGGAACCATTTCAGAACAGAGGAATAACGATTATTATGATCCACTGAAAGAGAAGGACCCTTATTTTATTAAGAATCTGGTATTGGGCTGGTTATTAACAATTGCTTCCCTTTTGCTTTTCTTTCTTTCCATATTATCCCTGGTAATTCCTGTATTAGCTGTATTACTTCTTATTATTGCTATGATTGTGGGTTTTAGGGCTGTTGAGAAGTCGTGGGATGCCTTGACAGCTAAAGGTGTTGGGCCGCTAAGGATGTTAGCCATTCCTCCTCTCATAGCCAGTGCCCTCATTTCATTTGTGCTGTTGTTGTTAGTGGTTATCATCTCTGCAATATCGTAGTGTAGCTATCGTTACTACACTATTTTTTTCTGCCTGTTGTAACAGGAATTCCGATTATTAAAACAATAAGCACAACTACTGCCAAACCAAGAATTAGCAAGACATATGGTGATACTCCTACTAAACTCCATAATAGGTATAACACTAAAGCCACTGTAGCTACTGTAATAGCATAAGGAAGTTGAGTCTTGACATGGTCTATTATTGGGCATCCAGAAGCGAGAGAACTGAGTATTGTAGTGTCAGACAAGGGCGAGCAATGGTCTCCAAAAACAGAGCCGCCGAGGACTGCGGCAGTGGTTGCCGCCAACACTTCAAAAGCAACCTCTTCCGGGAAGCCCGCTTGAATGCTTAATTTCCACGACAATGGAAGAATAAGTGGATAGATGAGAGCCATTGTGCCCCAACTGGTACCCGTGGCCAAAGAAGTAAGTGCAGAGATAAGGAATACGAGCGGGACAATTAACTGAACGGAAATGTATTTGTCAATCAGATGAGAGAAGTAGTGCGAAGTATAGATTCTGTCCATTACGACAGCCAGGGTCCATGCCAGAACAAGTATAACGACAGCATGCAAAAGGGATTCAAACCCCTTGATTATTGTGTTTACTATGTCTGAAATGGATTGAAGCCTGAGCATGAAGACCACTAAGGCGGCGACTGTTAATCCTGTCCCTGAACCCCACAGCAAGGCAACATAAGCATCTCCATTGCCAATCACTCTTGCAATCCAGAAGATAAGTTTCTCTCCTTGCAAAGGTTCCGTGTATCCAGTGATGAATAGCCCTAACAATGAAACTGCTATTAAGGAAAAGATGGGAATAAGGGAAAACAGCCCCCAATATGGCGGATGGTCGTGGTCCTTCTGAACAGGTTGGTCATCTGTGTCCTGCGGTGAGACCCGTCCTCTGCGGGCACGACGCTCAGCATGCAGCATAGGTCCAAAATCCCTGTCAGTATATGCAATCATAAAGATGAAAAATAGTGTCAATAGTGGATAAAAAGCATATTTCAAAGAAGCGATAAAAACCTGATATGGCGCTAAGTCAAGCCCCAATTCAGTTATAGCCTGTTGGATATATCCCAGTTCAGCTCCTATCCAAGTTGTTATGAATGCGGTGGCAGCTACTGGTGCAGACGTGCTATCAACTATATAAGCCAATTTTTCCCGTGATATACGATAGGCATCGGTGATAGCACGCATTGTGTTGCCAATAACAAGGGTGTTAGCATAGTCATCAAAGAAAACAAGTATTCCAGAGAACCAAGTTGCTAATTGGGCACTTCTCACTCCTCTGATCACGTTTGAAACCAATTGCATTAGCGAATGCATCAATCCAGTTGTTGACAAAAGAGTTACCATTCCACTTATGAGTAGCGAAAACACGATAACAGATAGGTGTCCTCTGTCATACAAAGCATCAATTACATACACACTCCAAAACTGCAAGAACGCATCGTCAATATAGTTAATATCAAAGGCAAAAGAAATAAACAATCCAAGAAAGACAGCAAGAAACAAACTAAGTATTACCTGCCTGAGCAGGATTGCCATAATTATCGCCACAACAGGTGGAATAACCGTTATCCACAAAGGAAGAGAAGCAGATTCAAAGGATTTGCATTCAAGAGAATTGTATAGGTGCCATGAACCTCTCTCATAAACTAAGTATGGTTCCTGTGTTTGTGGAATGTGAACAAGCCAATTCCCTGTTAAAGAATCAAATTGCGGAAGAATTAACTTCTCATTCTGATAGAACAGTGCTTGATGCGGACTGCCTAACTTAATGGTGCAGGTGTCAGCATAAGTATTTATGTATCCGATAAGCATAAACAATAGTATAAACCATCTAAGCCTGTTGTTAATTCTCATTGTTGGGTTTCAGGGTTTGACTGTTTCTCTTTAAATTCTTTCATAACTTCTAATACGTCTTTCAGACGCGCCGATGTTTTAATGCCATAGGGAAGGTGGTGAACAGCAGATGAATCAGGCAATTTACTTAGCAGATATTTTCTTGGCGGAACGATAAGTTTGTAATGGGAAGCAATTTCGTGAATATTATACGGCAGAGCATTCGTTTCTCGTGAAACAATCTTTAGAATTTTCTTCACTTCAGATGGATTCTGCAAAGGTGTTGTGTCAACAAGGGCAAGCATTCTAAGAACGTGTTCCCTATCATGCATTGACCCTATCCATGTGGGATAAATAGGTCTAAATTCCCTACCACAATAGCATGTTCCTGAAAAGGACTGAGACATATCTCTATCAAGGCAATATGGACAATAATGTATTATTCCTGTATTTTCTTTTAGATAATCTCCTGTGTATGCATGCCTTTTTTCTAGTCTACCAATGACTCTGTAGTAATGAATGTGGTGGAATGAAATCATAGGGATAAACACGTATTCGTATCGTGCGACGGCGAATGCAACGGTGGCAATCAAGTTCCTTAGCCCAATCTCGTGTTTCATATCTGTCTTAATAGCCCTAATGCCATATCGTCGCATGGTGGTGCGTGGACTAAATCCCATCAAAGCCTTCTGGTCAGTGGCAGTAACAGCAAGATAGGCTTTTCGTTTAGCTGCCCGAACGGCTCCCTCAAGGTAATAAACAGGTGACCCAAATGGGTCTATATCCACAAAATCAAAAAATCCAGCGTGTTGATACAAAAACACATTCGCATCCATCTCAAAAACATAAGCCTTATTAGCCAGACCGTTAACCTTCAAATTGTGGTGAATGAAGTCAACTGCTTCATGGCTTCTTTCAACAATCCATACCCTGCTTGCCTTTCCTGTTTCTTTAAGAATTCTAACGCTTCTGGCTCCCGTGCCAGCAAGGGAATCACAAATTTCTAATTCCTTTTCTTCAAGTGCTTTAATAAACAGGACTGTCATATCCCTTGACAGAGCTGCAGATGGATTATAGAAAGCCTTTTTTTTAAGAGGGTCCTTTGGCACGACTAATGTAACTGAACCTTCCCTTAACTCAGATATGCCTTCCATAAAATAATTTTTGCTTCTTCAAACTTATAATTTTTTCACATTTCCACATCATATTGCAACTTTTTTGAATAGTTTTACGTCTTATAAATAGAAAATCACAGAAAAATGAGGAAGTTAACATCATTTGGCGGATTAATTTTGGTGTTTGCATTAGTCCTTTCCTCCTGTTCCAAGGAAAGGAAAATGGAAAGGCAATTGATTGGTTCATGGAAAGCTATTAAAACCTCTAACAATCAACAGGCCGCTAAAGGAACCATTACTGTAATTGCTAACTTCACTGGTGATTGCACATTTAACAAGGACAAGACAGGTTCGTGCAATTTAGAAGGAACAATTGACATTGAAGGAACCATAGGTTCCAACAACCAACAGATTAAATTTTCAATGCCTGTCTCAGGAACATACACAATACAAGAATGGGACATCAAAGATGGAAAACTATATATGACATACGATGATAACACTGTTGAAGTTTATCTTGTTACCGAGGGTGGCAAGGAAAGGTTCGTGTTAGAACCCATTGAAGGTGAATCAGAAATTAGGACTAAGGTTGTTGGTCCCGATGGAACGGTGGTTGACATTATCCTATTCTACAAAATGGAATTAACAAGGCAGTAGGACCATAAACAAGCTTTCGCAATCATTCTGTGATTTTAGGCGGATGCCCATAGTGAGGGTGTCCGCTTTTTATTTTTATGCTATTCGTTGCCAAAACAACTTTTCTCCCATGTGCTTCAAAATCCTATCTTGAAGTCTTGGGAATCCGGTTAATCCTGGGTCCCTTGCAACTATGAGTGCAGCATCCTGCCTTGCGTTTATAAGAGTATCTCTATCAGTCAATAAATCGGCAATTTTCATTACATCTTTCCCGCTCTGTTGAACTCCCAGCAAGTCCCCAGGTCCCCTTAATTCAAGGTCTATCTCCGCAAGTTTAAAACCATCGCTTGTTTTTAACATAGCGTCTATTCGCTTTTTAGAATCGATTCCCAACTTCCCTGTAATAAGAATGCAATATGGTTGATGACTACTTCTACACACGCGACCCCTCAGCTGATGCAATTGAGACAGCCCGAATCTTTCAGCACTTTCAATAACTATTGTAGTAGCATTTGGAACATCAACTCCCACTTCAACAACATTGGTAGCAACAAGAATTTGTGCCTTTCCAGAGGCAAAGTCATCCATTGCTTTTTGCTTGTCAGCAGGCTTCATTCTCCCATGCATAATCGCTATAGAATAAGACGAACCAAAGAAATTCTTAACCCTTTCGTAACCCTCTTCAATGTTTGCATAATCAAAATTTTCAGACTCTTCAATGAGAGGAAAAATTATGTAAGCTTGTCTTCCTTGATCAATTTGATACTTGACAAATTTATAGGCTTCTACTCTCTTAGTCTCATAAAAATGCCGTGTTATAACTGGTTTTCTACCCGGTGGAAGTTGTTTAATAACCGATACATCAAGGTCTCCATAAACTGTTAAGGCAAGGGTTCTGGGAATAGGTGTAGCACTCATAACAAGTAAATGAGGGATAATGTCTTCGCTTTCTGATTTAGCAAGCAATTTGCCTCTCTGGGCAACTCCAAATCTGTGCTGTTCATCAACAACAACAAGACCCAATTTCTTGAATTGAATAGGGTCTTCAATAAGGGCGTGGGTGCCAATAAGAATGTCAACATATCCTTCTTTGAGTGCCACAAGCAAATCCTTTCTTTTCTTACCTTTCACTGACCCAGTAAGCAGTTGAACCCTCACTGGTTGACCATCCTCCTTCCTTAATCCTTCAACATACTTCAAAAAGTTTTTATAATGCTGATTAGCGAGGACTTCCGTTGGTGCCATCAACGCACATTGATAACCATTCCCAACCATAATTAGTATTGCAAGAAGTGCTACAAGAGTTTTTCCAGAACCAACATCTCCCTGAAGAAGCCTTTTCATAGGGTGTCCAGAACGCAAATCTTTATATATCTCCTTAACTACTCTCTTTTGGTCATCGGTCAATTCAAAAGGCAATTTTTCATTAACAAATTGGTGAATAAGCACTCCTGACTTCTCTATCTTATATCCCTTTTCAACGGTAACTCTCTTTTTCTTTGCTATAAGCAAAGCAGTTTGCAACAAAAACAACTCTTCATATTTAAATCTGTCCTTTGACTTTTTAGCAAGGGACAGGTCTTCGGGGAAATGCATTTGTTTGAATGCTTCTTTGCGTGTCGGAAAGCCATACTTCTTAAGCAAAAAATCAGGCAAGAATTCTTCTATGTCATCAACCTCTTCAAGAAGATATTTTATCCAATTTTTCAGTTGAGTTTCTGTTATCTTTTTTCTTCCGAGAGAAGCAGGAATGTGGTAAACAGGAATTATTGCACTATCAACTTCTCCCTTTGATTTCCTTAACTCTGGATGGGAAATTCCTATCGAGTTCCTGCCCACTTTCTGGATTCTTCCATACAGCACTGCTTCATCAAGGGACTTAAGCCATTTCACTAACCAAGAGGCTCCGTTGAACCACACAAGCCTTATCTTCTCTCCTTCTTCATCAACTGCCACTGCCTCAACAATTGTTCTTCCTTTGTTCTTAGTCCTTATCATCGCTATTGCCTCCAACCTCACTTTTGTATGCACAATAGCCTGTTCTCCTTGCTTAAACCTTTCCTTTGCTTCTTTAATGCTTATCATATTTGACTTGTCAATGTATCTGGACGGTGCATAGAGAAGCAAATCTTCAACAGTGGATAGACCCAGTTCTTTGCTTAGTGCCAAAGCTTTTGAAGTCCCTATTTTCTTGACATCCACTAATGGTGTCTGCAATGTTATCTTCTCTTTTTTAGTAGTAGTCATATCACAGACTTATTCTCTTTTTACGAATTATAACCCTCCTTCTTTGTATCAACTCGTCATCAATTGTTCTTTCCTTCCACTGAAACGTTGCTATTAGGGTGTCCAAATCCTGCTTTACGAACCTAACAAGAGGTGCGAGGGAATCAATGTTTGGTGGTGCCTTTACATAAAATGCTCCACGAACGAAATTTTTTTCTGCATCGGTAACATAAAACTGTATGTTGCTTGCAGCATTTCCGCCAATATCATAAAAAAGAGCGTATAGGTTTCTTATCGTGTCTTCAATACTTCTTTCTTTAATGTAATCTGCTTTTATAGTGTGCTTATATGCCATAAAGTGAGTTTGTTGAAGAACTTCATCAATGCTATGTTTTTCAAGGGACTTGTAGGTCAAGTGGATTGTTGCTCCAAACTGTGGAATAGTAATGTTTAACCAACACGGGTCTTCTGGAACAGTGTCAAAAAACAAAGTGTCATAAGTAATTAGAGCATATTTGGGATACTTAAACTTAAACGGGCACACTGGGTCATCATACCAAACGTAGGACTTCTCAGGGAATTCAATACGAGGATACGCTTTCGGCTTAGGTGCATATTCCCTACAGGAAAGTAAAAACAATACCAACAATAACACAAATCGCTTCATATTGTAAATTTACAACAGTGAACGGTAAAAGAGAGTTTGTTTGGACTGCAGTTGGTGGAATAGACACTTCGGCATATTCAGGTGTGGAAAGCGATATTCGGTATGGCACTATGCAGGGATGCACTGTCCTGCCAGTCGTCTCCGCAATCACTTCCCAATCCACTGATAAAATCCTACACATCCAATCCACTAATACAGAGATATTCAGGGAATCATTGGAAATAACTTTAAATCTTAATTCTAAAGTTTTGAAAAGTGCTATGCTTCACAACCACAAACTTGCTATTGAACTATACAAATTCCTTAATTCAAACACTCACATCTTCTACATCCTTGACCCAGTGTTCAAAAGCACTTCTGGAACATGGCTAATTGACCAAAAAGGCATAAACGTTATTAAAGAATATCTCATTGCTCGTGCAGACCTTATTGTCCCAAACAGGTTTGAACTTGAACTGCTTACTGGAATTAAAATTTCATCAAAAAACAATTTTATTAAAGCAGGACTTTTTATTGCAGAGAAATCAAGAGGCAAAAAGGTTTTACTAAAGGGTGGGCATTTCAACACAGAAAGCAATATCGTAACAGACATATTCATTGAAAATGACAAGACTTATGAATTCACGCATAGTCGTGAAGAGGGCGTGTGGCGAGGCAGAGGAACATGCCTATCCGCTTCAATATCATCCCTTATATGCAAAGGACTAAGCCCTGTTGAAGCCATAAAGAAAGCAATTGAATTCTGCTATAACAAAAACTTTTTCTACAGAATCAAATAACCTGTGCCAATCAAAGTAATCATAAACGCAGACGATTTCGGCTTATCTAAACAAGTTTCTGAAGACATTATCAAATGCGTGGAAGCAGGCTCAATAACTTCAATTTCCATCCTTCCGTTGAAAGAGAACCTTGAGTTTTCTCTGTCGTTACTTGAAAAAATAAACATTGACATTGGTTTGCATTTCTACCTAACTGATTTCATTCCCGTGTCAAAACAAATGAGAAGGCTTTGCTCTGAGCCTTTAACAACACGGGAATTAATAGCATATCTGGTCATTGGGAAAATTTCTAAAAGGCACATTTACTATGAATTAAGCAGGCAATGGGAAATTCTTGAATCACAAGGATTATCACTTTCTCACATATCTGTTCACAGACAATTAAATGCCCTTCCCACAATCAATAAAGTTTTATTGCAATTTGCAAAAGAAAGGAAGGTTTTTGTTAGGATGCCCAATCTTGCATGGTGCGTCCCAAACCCACTTAGTCCCTTGATTAAGAAAGTTAATATCAGAATAAACAAAAGTCTTATTAATAAAGGGCTTCCTGTTGTTCCGTCAGTGTCAATCTTTGAGAAGTGTAGTGTGGGATTTGATTTGAGCGATTATGTTAGCATATTAAAAAATGCAGG
>JAJRPU010000118.1 GCA_024280615.1 Bacteroidota bacterium
GGGCAGTGCAGATAGCCAAATTCTATTGTGAAGAGTTGAATATGGTCTTCCTTGGTTGAAGATGTTGTATATGTTGAACACTTTATATTCGTCATCTATTGCTATAGATACGACTTCAAAGTTTTTGTTTAAGTCGTGCAGCATTATTCCGACGGTAAGATAGGTTGTTTTGTAGGTTCCATTAATTGGGTGAGCAGTACTGTGTTGTGCTATATTGTACGTTGCTAAGAATAAAAGTCCAAAAGTAAGTAATTGTAAAACTCTTGGCTTCAAATCACTAACTTTTTTCTGATGCTAATATATGAAATCTACTTTGCAAAGCATCGTGTTTAATTAGACTGATGAGCAATTCCCAGTGTCATAGAGATTTGTAGAGGATACAAATGGCTTTCATATCCAAACAAAAAGGCTTTAATTTGTGTTGTAAGTGGAATAAAAATGTCTTTGTTCTTGCTTACTTTAAGCATTATGCGATAGAACCATGAGAGTCCTATGGCATTAAGAGATACTCCTTTTCCATATTTTCGTGAACCGTTCCATTTGAGGTCAAAATAATGTCCTACTACTGGTGTGGAACCTACGCTTCCTAAACGGGCGGTAATTCCCATTCCTATGTGTGTCTTCAACTTACTTTGGGCGGGCGTGTAGAATACTGTGGGTGTTAAGTAAATAGAGAAATACCTGTAGTTAACGGGAAAAATAGGGTCAATGAGTTCATATTTTATGAGTGGTGAAGCCATTCTGGAAGCAACAGCGATAGACATGCCATAGGCAAATTGGTCTTGTTCTTGCCATATGTTAAAACTTAAGGTAATTGGGTAATACACAAAAGAATAATATCTTGGACTAAAGGGTTTTGTATGTGGATTGTTCTTATTAGTGGTCATGAGAGGAATAATCAGGATTCCCGAGTCTGTTTCTACATAGCGATAATCATAGAACTTATCGGCAGGGTAAATTGTCTTGCCATATTCAAGGGAGAATGATATTTGAGCGCTGAGGGAATTGGCAATTATGGTAATGAAAACTAAGCCAAATGTGCAATTTCGGTTCATTGCGGTGTGTTTTTATAGTCATTACTTAATTGCGTGGTGTGTATCTGTTTATCATGCCATTTTGTTTTATTAGTGGTATAGGGAAACGTAAATTAAAGCTTTGGTGTGTGTTAATCTTGTATGATCAGCTTATAGGTTGGCGTGTGTGTATTCTCAGGGGATAGGAGATATATTCCAGAAGGTAGATTTACATTAATTCTTATTGTTTCCGTGTTTTGTGGTTTTATGGTATAAGCCAGTTTGCCTAAACTATTGTAAATTGAGAAATTTGGGCATGTGTTCTCGCATTTTATAGTCAAGGTTTTGGATAGATGGTCATACCAAACTTTAAAATCGTTGTTGTTTGAGATGAGAGATACACTTTGTACGTATGAGAATTGGGGGCTATCACAATTGAAAACTATTTTAGAAGTGGAGAAGGTCTTGGGAATAGATGTTACATTACGGTTTATACTCACTATTGTGGTGTTTGAACTCGTTTTTATAGTAACGGTATCTGTACTGCCATAGTATCTAAGCACGCTGTCTCTATGTATTGGATATATTTGCAAGTTAGTTAGATCAGAATCTCTTATTTCACTTAAAGGAAATTGTGTGAATGCACAGCAGAGAGGCGAATCAGGTTCTTTGTATATGTTTGAATTATCCTGAAGGTAAAAGAATGTTGTTGCGAAGGAGTCGTTAACGGTCCAACTATCATATATCGCTCCGTATCGTGAGTTATGTGATACCACAAGCAATGGATTTCCTAAGGAATCAAATTGGAGGATAATACCACGATAAGAAAGCTTACTATCTATGCCATCTTGTGCATAGGTAAACAGTTTCCACCCTTCAATTATGTTGAGGTCGGTGTCCATTCTTACTAAAATGAATTCAATGTATGGGTTGTTTTTGAAATAATGAAGATTACTATATGCTGTTAAGAGGTATAGTTCATTATCGTGGGGGTCATAGGCAGTTCGGAGAGAGTATAAAGACTCAAGATGTCCTGTTGGTGCAGGAAACGTTAGCTTCTTCGCTTTCACAACTGTATGTGTGTTAGTTTCAATTAAATACACAAAGATGTTACCATCATACTTTGATGACACTAATGCTATTTTATTATTGCCGACTGCTGTGGCATAGTTTAATGTCTGTAAAGGTAAGTTGTTTCCGTAATAGTCCAATGAGTATAGAGTATCTGCTATTGTACCATCTGAATTTATAAACCCATATCCTGTGATTACGTTTCCAGTTATATTTGACCGAGCTGATATTACAAATGCAAGTTTGTTGTTTGTGTTTAATACATTTCCTAACCATGACCGAGGTATTGACGAGCTATTGGTATCATAAAGTTCTGTGTATGTATGTTTACTAATAACATTTCTACTTGTATCCATTACTTCGATTTGCATTATTAGTACATCGTTAATGTCATAGTTTATAAAAGGATCGTAGTATGAAGCATGTACGCCTAATAAATTTACTATGTTTCCGTTTATGGTTCCTGAACCGGAAATCACTGTTGGTAAGCCGTCCGCATTCCATCTTTTGATTATTATGAATGAATCTTTTGTTTCAATTATTGTTTGTGCTGGAACTGTTGAGTTAAATATAGCTTTTGTCGGTGATGAATATGGTGTGAATGCTGCAATTCCCGGACGTGTTGGCAAATATGATTTATACCGCTCATTAAGCCAGTTATCATAATTGTTTAACTGAAATTTAAAGAGTTCGGTGTCTTTAACGAGATAGTAAGTTTTGTTATTTGTTTTTAATAATGAACCTACGAGGTAATCCGACCAACATCCTGGGTCTAATTGGTACGTTCCTTGGCTGTAACCTACTGTCAGCGAAAGCAACAAGCCCGAAATTATCCGTGTTCTTCTCATTGCTGTTTTATTTTATTTGGTTAAGTATGCTGGTGGTGGGGGAGTATCTCCTTCAAAACCAGAGCACTCAATGCTTAAACTGGCTTCTCTTAGAGAACCTATGTATGTGGTTTGCACATTGAAATTTGAAACTGTTATTTCTACACTTGTGTAGTTAATATCTGCTGGGTGGTTTATGATTTGGGTTAACAACTTGCAACATTTAGGTTTCATTGAAGAAGGAATTCTTGCAGCAAGCCCCATTGCAAATAAATAGGAAAGCACACTATCTATTTTAGGTGAATTTGGTTGTGGTTTTAGATATATGGTAGTTCCCCAAAATTGCCCTATATCTTCAGCAACAGTGAATAAGCCTGTAACAGCTAACGAGAACGGGGGTTGAGGACGGGGTCGTTGAATGTAAAAAGGTTTTGCAGTAACTATAAAGCTTATTTGAACCGTACCGTTTTTGTCTAAAATAGCTCCACCACCTACAGTTGCATTACTGTTGAGTATTGTAGATACTTTGGATAATGCAGCTAGTTTAATGTTCTTGACTTGTCCCATTGCGGTTATGGGCTTTGCATCAAATACTACTAAGTTTCTTACGACGTTGATTTCGTTGTTTAGATATTTGTAAGTATAGATAAAGTCCGGTGGTAGAATTTGTATTGGACCATTTATGGATATGCAGATGGGAAATTTAACGATAAAAGCAGTTGCATTTAAAGGGGTAACTAAAATATCTGCACGCAACGAAGTAAGCCAATTTGTTCTATCTTTCTGGTATTGATTGTCAAATGTGGGCAATAGCTTAGGATCATAAATTATATTTCCAACGACAAAGAGGCTATTGTTTGTGCTATCAAATATGAGCCTTAAGATGATGGTATTTTTGTTGTTAATCTGAAATGCCCTGTAAGATAACACTTGCACAGTGCTGTTAGAAATTTTAGCAAAAATGAGTAGACCAAATAAAGAATCATTCCTCATTATAGAACCTGCTAGAGCCCAAGTGTTTTTATATATTGGTATTCCATCATAAAGAAAAAGATCTGTTGTATTATTTGGTGTTTGTATAACTTTTGCCCATGTGTTTGTTGGGCTACTCTTCAAAGGAAAATTTAGTATTAAGCCGTGTGCCCTGCCATTTAGTTTGCTTCGTGCTATACCTGTTATTAGGTTCTCTTTGCTGACAAGAACTTGGGAATTAGTACACGATAGGGCTGTATCATAACTATAGGTATATATGGAATTCAAATAAATGTAACTGCTTTGAGAACTGACAGAATAAACAGCATTCATACTACCTGTGCATATGTTATTACTTTTGAAAAACACGAGCCCCTGCCTTTCTACTTCAATTTGTGGTGTTTGCGTAAATTTGTATGCTGTTCCGATCCCCTGTGCCCAAAAAGTTGTGCTAAGATTTCCTAAACGTGAAAATTCTGCGAAGTCATATGTAGACAAATCAATTGTAAATAGAGTGCTTCTTCGCTTAAGAAAAGGCTTAACAGTTCCTGTGGTATAAGCTCCCACTTGTATTTCTTGACTGTACCCTATTGATTTTGCGTCACTTACGTAGAATAGAAAACGTAAATTGCAAGTAGGAGTTAATGGGGATACCTTAGCTACTAGATTTCCTCCCATACCTTGAAATGAAAGTTTTTGACAACCTATAATCCCGTTTATCCATGATTCATGTTGTAATTGAGCGGCGAGGTGTAGAGGCGTTAGAGCCAGTAACCAGTAACCAGTAACCAGTAACCAGTAATTTCTCTTACTCATGGCACTGCTGTTTTCTAATGCAAATATACGAAAGAAAAATTAAATGGAATTAGATTGCTGCAATATGCGTTTTTTACTTGCAAGGATGGCTTATTTAACAGTCACTCCTCCTCAGGAATCAACCCATGCTCCCGCATTATTTCAACGATGAGGTCTTTTTCGTAGCCTCTGCTAAGCAATCTGGAAAGCACTTTTTGAGCCGAAAGTCCTGATTCGTATAGTTCAAGGATTTTATTTCTCAGGAATTGGGTATATTCCTCGTCGTCAATCATAGCGATGAGCACTTCAATGAATGGTTCTGGCAACATGTGCGATTCTAATAAGCCACGTATTTTGAGCCGTCCATACCTTTTCTGTTCCCATAGTTCGTAATAGGCATATTCCATGAACCTGTTAAGGTCAATAATGCCCCACTGTTCAAGGAGGGATACTATTTTGCTTGCTTCCGCCTCCTCAAGATGATACTTCCGTCTTAGCCATGCTTTAACCTCTGCCGGCGTGCGTTCCGTCCTGATACACCATCTGATAGCTTTCCTTAGAAGTTGCTCCATCTTCAATTCCGGTTCCATCGCTTTAATTTTGCGTAGTCCTATGACTTCACAAATAAGAACAAGTTTAACGTGGCTTTTGGTTGCATTTCTGTTTATGAACACCACTCAGTGGCTCCTTTTCCTTGTGTTCATTTGGTTCCTCAACAGCCTTCCCGAAACAAAAAATTGGTTTGACTTGCTTTATCTGAGCATAACTGTTTTGGGCTTGTATTGGTCGTTGCATGGTGGGACAATCATTGACCGCTTTCCAAGACGGAAATTGCTTATGATTGCTGTCTCGCTTTATTCCCTCGTTCTTGTTATAGGCACTGGCATAGCCTTCGCTTTCAATTCAGCATTGCCCTATGTGTTTGTAGGATTGTTTGTTCCTTTAACCATTCTGGCAACCATCTTCTATCCCTCCATTTATGCACTTGGGCAATCAATGGTATCTCCGCAATGGTATGCAAAACTCAATATATGGATAGAGCTCTCAGGACAGATAGCAGCCATGTCCTCTGGGTTCATCTCAACCCTCCTGTTTGAGAAGTTTGCCACACCAGAAAAGGTCTTAGGTGTTGCATCACTCCTATTCATCGGTTCTGTGATAATTATGGTCATTGCCCTGTGGAAGTTTATTACCGAGACATATGTTCCGCCGAGGCAGTCCACAGCATCTGTTTTTGACCGATTGCGGGACGCTTTTTCATTCTTGAAGCAAAGACCTTTTCTGTTTATCTTTGGAATCACTTCATACATGATTTTCCTCGTTACACTCCTAGATTCGTTTTATGTAATGCCTGCTTTCGTGGACAGAGTACTAAATGCTCAGGGACAGGTCTATACATTTTCAGAAGGGCTTTTTGGGGCAGGAGCAGTAACCGTAGCACTCCTCCTGTGGAAATTCGGCACTGGAACCATCCCTCTTAGGATATTAATTTTGCTTTTCACAGTGGGAATAAGTTACGTATTCCTTGGCTTAATGCCCACAGTAACTCTCTTCCTAATCCTTAGATTTTTCTATGGATTTGCCAATGGAGGAGCCCGAGTGATGAGACTAACATACTTGTTTCATAGGGTTCCCAACCACC
>JAJRPU010000119.1 GCA_024280615.1 Bacteroidota bacterium
CCACAACAACATCTATATCATGCCGTTTGTATCTCTCTAACTTGGGCAGTTTCAAAGCATCAAGTGGAATGTGTTCACCGTTTACCCACACGGCGGGATAGCCCTGTTTCCATAACTGGAAGAACAAATCTTTATATTCTCCTGTTCTGCCTCTTATTAACGGGGCTCTAATCCAGATTTTCTTGCCCTTATACCTGCTTAGGATTTCTTCATAAATGTGTTCTGGGGAATACTTTTGGATTGGTTTTCCGCTTTTGGAATATGGTTTTCCCACTCGGGCAAATAGCAATCGCAAGAAGTCGTATATCTCAGTGAGCGTTCCCACCGTTGACCGAAGGGAATAAGAGAATGTGTCTTGACGGATGGCAATAACTGGGCTTAAACCTTCTATTGAATCCACTTCCGGACGCTTCAAGTGGGTAAACAGCCGATAAGTGTAAACAGAGTAAGCTTCCAGATACCTGCGTTGCCCTTCCATATAAATGGTGTCAAAGACCAGTGAAGACTTGCCAGAGCCTGAGACTCCCGTAACTACAATAAATGCTTCATGGGGCAGTTCTAACGACAAATTCTTTAAGTTGTGGATTCTGGCATTATGGATTTTAATCCATTCCCTCCTTTTCTTCTCTGGCATATTTCTGCTATGTCTTGCTTCCTATCTGTTTGTAGAACTGTATATTCCCTTCAAGCGTTTCCATACCAGCAGAGGAACTCCTTTTATTGCTTCAAACACTATTTTTTTGTTCATTTTGGAACTTCCTTCAATTCTGTCAACGAATGTTATAGGCACTTCCACTATTTTATATCCCTGCACCCAAGCAGCAAACTTCATCTCAATTTGAAAGGCATATCCACTAAATGAAATCTTATCCAGCGGGATTGTTTCAAGAACTTTCCTTTTATAAATTACGAATCCAGCAGTGGGGTCCTTAATAGGCATGCATGTCCAGAACCTGACATATAAGCTCGCTCCTCGGGACAGAATTTTTCTGTCCATTGTCCAGTTGACAGTTTTCCCACCCTTGATATATCGGGAACCTACTACAACATCTGCTTTCCCGTTCTTGATAGTGTCAATTAATTTAATAAGGTCTTCCACCCTGTGAGAGAAGTCAGCGTCCATCTCGCCTATGAACTCATATCCTTGATTTAATGCCCATTTGAATCCGGTTATATATGCGGTTCCAAGTCCCAGTTTGCCCTCCCGTTCAATAAGGAAAATCCTTTGGGGATATTTCTTTTGCAATTCTTTAACTATTTGTGCTGTGCCATCAGGTGAATTATCGTCCACTACCAGGATATTTACTTCCTTAATTCGTTCCATTAGTTCTGGCAATAAACCACTGATATTTTCACGCTCATTGTAAGTTGGAATAACAATGAGTAGCTCTTTAGTGTTTTGTTCTTTACCAGTGTTCATATAGCCAGTTCATTTATTAGTTAAGCCACCTATTGGCTAAAATAGAAACTTGTTTTTCCTTTGAAGTTAAAACGATTTTCTTCAACATTGCGTATATTTACCAATAATGCGGCATAAAGTTATATTGTTTGGTCTGGCTATTTCTCTTTTGTTTTATGTGCCTTTCTCTTTGGTGAGTTGCCAGCGGTCTGGTTGCCCATCTGGATATGGTTGTCCTGGGGCTGCCGCCACCAAGCGCGCATTAAAGCAATTCAAAGGTGGATGGGCTGAATCAGGCAATGCTTACACCTCAACTAAAAAGGTCAAAAAGCTCAATGGCAGGGGCGGTGGTGGATTATCCTTTTCCCAATGGATGCAGCAAAGGTCTTCATATCGCAGAAGTCGTTCTTATGCAAAAGGGTATGGATTTCCTACTACATACAAGCGAAAACGGTCTTCCTTGGGTAATCCCTTTGAACCTGCTAAGCCATCAGCAAAAGCAAAACGCAAGTTGGGTAATCCGCTTAGTCAGGGCAAGCCATCAGCCTCAAACAAGAAGAAAAAGGGTAATCCGTTAAGTCCTACGACTTCAGGGAAGTCTATAAAACGGTCTCCTTTGGAAAATCCATTGAATCCGGGGAAGCCCTCTGCCAAAGGCAACCGTAAATTGGGCAACCCTCTAAGCCCTACCGCTTCTGGGAAGACAATAAAAAGGTCTCCGTTAGAGAATCCTTTAAGTCCTGGTAAGCCATCTGCAAAGCAAAGTAGGAAATTGGGGAATCCATTATCTCCAATAGCATCAACAAAGAAGATTAAGCGTGCACCTTTGGAAAATCCTCTAACCATTGGGCGACCGTCTGCTAGCGGAAAGCGTTCCAAACTGGGCAATCCGCTCTCTCCAATGGCTTCAGCAGTTAAAATAAAACGTTCTCCTTTAGACAACCCGCTTTCTGTGGGCAAACCATCTGCAAAGACAAAACCTAAACTGGGGAATCCATTACCTCCCATTTCGGGAACAGCACGCATAAAGCCTTCTCCCCTCAAGAATCCTTTGAAGCCGATGGCAGCAGGTAAGAAAATAAAGCGTTCTCCTTTGGATAACCCGCTTAAGCCAATGACAGCAGGGAAAAAGATTAAACGTTCTCCTTTAGACAATCCTTTGTCAGTTGGCAAGCCTCAACGCAGGTCTTCAGGTGCAAAAGGCGGATTCCCTAAGAAAGTAGATGCAGAAAAACAGGCTAAAAAACTGCAAAAAACAAAACGTAAAGGAAAATATAGCAAAAACTCTGTGTTTGAACCACGTCAACAGCGAGAATTAAGACTTAGGGGTCGTTAACAAACTATCGGGTAGGCAATATCACAGGATAAAAAGGTCTGACCTTGCCTCGTTGAATGTTTTTCAATTTGCTTGACAGCATTTGCTTTTTCAATGGAGAAAGGTAATCAATAAACAATTTGCCTTGCAAGTGGTCATATTCGTGCATAATGACTCGTGCAGTCAAGCCATCATATTCTTCCTCGTGCCACTGACCATTCTCATCTTGATATTTTATCAAAACCTTAAATGGTCTTTCCACGTTTGCCCTCACATCGGGAATGCTTAAACATCCCTCTTCATAAGCAATAGGAACACCTGAAAGTTCTATAATCTGCGGATTGATAAATGCCTTTTTAATAGGAGTTCCAAGGGGCATTTCATCGTCGTCATATCCATCAGCCAGTTGAGCTGTGTCAACAACAAAAATTTGTTTTAAGACGTTTATTTGTGGTGCGGCAAGTCCGACTCCTCGGGCATTATGCATGGTTTCAAACATATCAGCTATTAACTGCTTTGCTTCTTCAAGATCTTCAACAGGCTGGGCTTTCTTTCGCAACACAGGGTGTCCATATAGAACAATAGGGCGTATCATTGATTTTGCTTTTGTTTCAAAAGGAATGTTTCAAGGATATTAGCGGCGGCAAGGGCATCAGTCCATTGCTTCTTCTTTTTCGGTGAGTTGCCTATCAATTGCCTTTCTGCCCATCGGGAAGTGAATCTTTCATCCATTAAATGGACAGGCAAACCAAATTCTTTTTCAAGGTCCCTTGCCAGTTGTTCTACAACAGGTGTCAATTCAGTCGGGCTCCCATCAAGATTCAAAGGATAGCCGAGAACCAGTTCGCTAACACCATTTGAAGGAATATAATCCTTAAGAAAATCCAGAAGTTTGGGCGTTTCAATTGTTTTCAATGGTTGTGCTATCGTTCCTGTTGGGTCGCTAACGGCTATGCCACACCGTTTCAAACCATAATCAATAGCCAGCACTCTGCCCATCAAAAGATTATTCCCTAACCACTGTTGCCCTGATAGTCAACTTAATCGGCGATGGGTCCGTATTGGCATCAATAAAGACTGTCTTTTGAACCTGTCCAACCTGCCCCTTACTGTTGAACTCAACTGGGATTTCAGCAGATTCACCCGGTGGAATGGGTTCCTTAGGCCAGTTTGGGACGGTGCATCCACAGGACCCACGGGCATTTCGGATAATCAACGGATGTTCACCAACATTGGTTAATTTGAATATATGTCTTACCACTTCTCCTTCCTTGATGGTTCCAAAGTCGTGTTCATAAGAA
>JAJRPU010000120.1 GCA_024280615.1 Bacteroidota bacterium
AACTTTTATAGCGGGAATTAGCATTTCTCTCACTTCCTTAAAAATAGGCAGAGATGAAAAGAATCCCATTACTGTTGCAGAGATTATGCCTATTAAGATTCCGATAATGAAATCCGTTGTTTGTGCCTGAAAGAGAAAGTCAAGGTCTGGAGAGACGAAAACCAAGCGTAGAGTGAGTCCCAGAACACCTATAGCGATCAATAAAAATACTATGATCAGTCGTAGTTTGTAGTTTGAGACCATTAGCATGCAATTAAGGACTCTTTGAACATGTTTGCATTTATTACGGCATTGGCTCTATATGTGTTGTTGAAAATGACGAAAGCCTTTAGGGGTTTGAGTTCCCTAAGAAAACAGGCATATTGATGCAGGTCTTCTTCGGAATAGATTGAGTAAAAGGGTTTTTCTGGACCGTGGAATCGCCAATAGACATCGACGGTAGTCTTAATTCGGGGGTCGGAATCCCATTTAATAGAGTGGGAAAACACAAACCCTATGTTTCTTGATCTGAGGAAGGAAATCACTTCTTCAGACATCCATGTTGAGTTCCTGCCTTCAATAAACATAGGTATTTCTGTTTTATATACTGCATTGAGCCATTGCTCAAGGAGACAGAGGTCTGCTTTAAGAGAAGGAGGCAACTGTAACAGTAGTGCTTTAATCTTTGATTGCAAGCCATTTGTCAAAGGTTGAATGAATTTGTTCCACGTGGAAACAACCTCTTCGTCAACTTTTAACCTTTTTAAATGCGAGAAATACCTATGAATCTTGGCAGTAAAGCAGAATCTTTCTGGCGTCTGGTCATGCCATTTCCTATAAGTTGATTCCCTAACAAAGCGATAGAAGGAAACATTTATTTCCACGAGGTTGAAGTGCTGGGCGTAGTAGCCCAGTTGCTGTTTTGAAGGTAAATTCTCGGGGTAGAACACACCTTTCCAATCATAGTAGTTCCATCCTGCTGTGCCAAGTAGTAGTTCCATGATTTTTAAACAATTCCTTCTCTTATAATGTCGTGCATGTGCACCATTCCCAAATAATGATTCTTTCTATCTACTACAATGAGCTGAGTGATTTTATGTTTTCTCATTTTTTCAAGGGCTTTTACTGCCAATTCGTCAGGTAGGATGCTTTTAGGATTTGTTGTCATTATGTCTTTTGCTTTGAGAGTTTCAAGGCTTGATAATGGGAATTTTTGTAGCATTCTTCTTATGTCACCGTCGGTAATGATTCCCAAGACTTTATTGTTGGAGTCTGTTACTGCTGTGGCACCGAGTCGCCCTGAACTAACTGTTATTATGACATCTTTTATAGGGGTTTCTGGTAACACGGCAGGCTTCTCATTTTGCTTATATAGGTCATCAACCCGCAGATATAATTTTTTCCCAAGTGTTCCACCGGGATGGAACCGAGCGAAGTCCTGCGGAGAGAAACCTTTTAGGGTCAATAGAGCTACTGCCATAGCATCGCCAATAACCAATTGGGCTGTTGTGCTGGCTGTCGGAGCCAGATTGTTAGGACATGCTTCCCTTGGCAAGTCAAAAATTATCTTATAATCTGCCTGTTGAGCAAGGAACGAGCCTTCGTTTGATGTTATCGCTATGATTGGATTACCAAAGTTTTTAATTAATGGGACAAGAACTTTAAGTTCCTGTGTGTTCCCACTTTTGCTAAGCATAACCACTACATCATCTTCTTGCATCATTCCAAGGTCGCCATGGATAGCATCTGCACCGTGCATAAAAAGAGCGGGCGTCCCAGTGGAATTAAACGTTGCAACGATTTTTTGTGCTATTAAGGCACTCTTTCCTATCCCTGTGAAAACAACCCTTCCTTTGCAGTGGTAAATAGATTTAACTGCTGAGATAAAGTCTGAGTTAACAGCCTTTTCAAGCAAATTAACTGTTTCATGCTCTATCCTGATTGTATCAAGGGCCGCTTGCCGTATTAAGTCGTCCATAGCCATTGTGCAATAAAACGTTTGTATTGCAATCTCTCGTTGTGCTAAGTTAATGTTGTTTGTAAAAATTCGTAAGGGATAAATTTGGAGTCGGGAGACATTAAGTTAGTGCACCGTAATTCTTCTATCTACAGTATGATTAAAAGTCGTTCATTAAGAAGTGAAGATTAATATCTTTGCATTGTGAAGTAATAATTTGATGGGTAAAGGTACTACTATTTGGTTAGTAGTTGGCTTGGTTCTTATTCTGTATAGCGTTGTGGCAGGATTGTTCGGTCCTGTTCCGGACTTGCCTGTTCTTCGTCAGTCAATCAGAATGTTATATTTTCATGTTCCAATGTGGTTTGCAATGACTTTTCTTCATCTGATAGCAACCATTTATGCAATTAAGTATTTGCGAAAAAGAGATGAGCAGAAGGCTTCTCAATTGCCACATTTTTTTAAAGTTGCCTTGTGGTCAGGAATAATAGGCATTATTACAGGAATGATTTGGGCTGATTCCACTTGGGGAACACCTTGGCATAATGACCCGAAGCAAAACGCTGCTGCCGCCACACTCTTAATGCTTGCGGGTTTTTTTATCCTATGGAGAAGTTTACCTTTTACTAATCGTTATAGAATTGCCTCTGTCTATGTTATCATTTCTTTCATTATGTCTATTGCATTAATTTTCGTTTTTCCACGCCTTACTGATTCTTTGCATCCGGGGGCTGGCGGAAACCCGGGATTCAACGTTTATGATTTGGACGGTAAAATGAGGCTTGTATTCTATCCTGCTGTGATTGGATGGTTAATAATTTCTTTCTTGTTCGCTAAGTGGGATTGGTTAATTTCGCAAAAGATACAATCACATGGAGAAGTTTGATGTGGTTTTGAAAGGACTGGTTGTTCTTTGGCTTGGATGGTCAGCTTTTGTTCTTTACCTTTACTTTAAAATTAAAAAAATAAACAAGGATGGCGGCAGTGAAGCATAAGGATTTTTCGTTCTTACAAAGTGTCAATGCGTTCGTGGATGACGCTTCCCATTTCGTTAAAATTTCGCCACAGTTACTCTATCAAATAAAGGTCTGCAATAGTGTTTTGAGAATTAGATTTCCTGTGCGTATTGGCAAGGATGTTATGGTAGTGGAAGCATATAGGGCTCAACATAGTCATCATAGGCTGCCTACCAAGGGAGGAATTAGATATAGTGAGCATGTGAATCAAGACGAGGTTATGGCTCTTGCCGCCCTAATGACATATAAATGTGCTGTTGTTGATGTTCCCTTCGGGGGAGCAAAAGGCGGAGTGAAAATCAATCCGTATAAATTGACTCCTGCTCAACTAGAAAGAGTAACCAGAAGATACACGTTTGAACTAGTAAGAAAAGACTTCCTGGGACCTGGTATTGATGTTCCTGCCCCCGACATGGGGACCGACCAACGTGTTATGGCTTGGATCCTTGACACATATCTATCATTAAAACCTGATGACCCACACGGATATGCCTGCGTTACCGGTAAACCGAGGGAATTGAGTGGTATTGCAGGCAGGACAGAAGCCACTGGGCTCGGAGTAATGTATGGAGTTAGGGAAGCTGTCTCTATCAAACAAGATATGAGAAGGTTAGGGCTATCTACAGGACTTGAAGGAAAAACAGTTGTTATTCAAGGCTTCGGGAATGTGGGTTATCACAGCGCTTATTTCCTGTGGAAGGAAGGAGCAAAGATTATTGCGATCATTGAATATGATACGGCAATCTATAACCCAGACGGATTTGATATTCCCGATGTTAAAGCATATTGGGATGCCAACAAGAAATTAAGTGGCTATCCAAAAGCTAAACAGGAGATTCAACCTAAGGAGAAAGCTCTGGAACTGGAATGCGACATATTGATTCCGGCTGCTCTGGAAGGGCAAATTCACACCGGAAACGTTGACAGAATCAAAGCTAAAATCATAGCAGAGGCAGCTAACGGACCAATCACATATCAAGCTCATAAGAAGCTTGTGGAAATAGGAGTCTGGATTATTCCCGACATTTATTTGAATGCCGGGGGAGTCATAGTGTCTTATTTTGAGTGGTTGAGGAATATAATGCGGGTTAGGTTTGGACGCATTGAAAAGAGATTCCAAGAGTGGAGCAATCGCAGAATAATCAAACTAATTGAGGAAGCCACCGGTCGTAAATTCCCTGAAAAAGTTATCACCGAGGCTTCCGAGGGACCAAGCGAACTGGCTCTGGTCAGGTCAGGACTTGAAGAAACAATGGCTACAACTTATCAAGAATTAAGGGAAATCCTTAGGAGATACAGAAATATGAAAGATTTGAGAACAGCCGCTTACTATTCCGCTATAAACAAAGTTGCTACTACATACAAACTAATGGACATATTCCCGTGAGGAGAAATAGATAGTCATGCCCAAAGACAACAGAGCCCAGAAGTTCAAACATCCCATCACAATAGATGGACACATATTGCGACCAGAGAGCTTAATGATGTCCTATGGTTACAATCCAGAATGGTCGGAAGGGGCTCTCAAATGTCCAATATTCCAAACTTCAACATTCGTATTCAAGACCGCTGAGGAAGGCAAGCGATTCTTTGAAATTGCTTATGGACTAAGGGAAAAGGAAGTTGATGAGAAAATAGGACTGATATATAGTCGGCTTAATAATCCAGACCTTGAAATTCTTGAAGACAGGTTGACACTATGGGACCATGCGGAGAATGCCGCAGTCTTTGAAAGTGGTATGGCTGCCATTACAACTTCTCTGCTTTCCTTCCTTAAACCCGGAGATGTTATTTTGCATAGCACCCCACTGTATGGAGGTACAGAATTCTTGATTGAGAACATTCTTCCAAGATTCAACATAGACCACCACCATTTCTGTGCTCGAGACCAATATACACGCTTACCTGAATTGGCTGAACAATACGGTCCCAGAGTTAAAATAATCTATATTGAAACACCTGCCAATCCAACCAATGATTTAATAGACATTGAATTTTGTGCTGATATTGCTGAGCAATTGAGCGAAAAGAGAGGGGAACCTGTCTATTTGTTTGTTGATAACACGTTCCTTGGTCCCCTCTGGCAACAACCTCTAAAACATGGGGCAGACCTTGTTATTTATTCTGCTACTAAGTTCATAGGCGGGCATAGTGATGTGGTTGCAGGGGCAGTAGTCGGTCCAGAAGAAATAGTGGACATCATCAAGTTTCATAGGTCCATTATGGGCACTATGGCGGGACCTTGGACCGGTTGGCTACTTATGAGGTCTCTTGAAACACTCAAATTGCGGATGACCGCACAAATGAAAAACGCCAGATATGTAGCCCGGTTCCTTGATGAACATCCAATGGTTGAAAAAGTGTATTATCTTGACCTGCTTCCCGAAAATTCTGAACAGTTCAAGATTTATAGGAAACAGTGCACTGCACCTGGGTCCATTATATCCTTTGATATTCATGGAGGAGAGAAAGAAGCCTTCAAGTTTCTTAATAGCCTTAAACTAATCAAATTGGCTGTTAGCCTCGGTTCCACTGAATCGCTTGCCGAACATCCCGCTACTATGACTCATGCAGACATACCGCCAGAGAAACAAAAGGAAATGGGTATAACAGAGAAAATGGTTCGGTTATCTATCGGAGTTGAAAATCCAGAAGACATAATCAAAGATATAGAGCAAGCCCTGGAACAAGCCTTCAAAGGATAAAATGCCATTTTGTTGAGTATCATAAGTGGATGGACAGTTAGGGTTTATGCAATGCCCCTGTACCGCAAACATGTGTTAGTTCTGAAAGAAAAGATAGGCACTTTTGAAATAGTCAAGTTCGCAGGAGGAGGAGTCAATCACGAAGAAGGAGTCCTTAATGCATTACGGCGAGAACTAAAAGAGGAACTTGGAATTGAAGAAATTTCAGATTGGGAATTAATCTATGTTAATCATTTCTTTGTGCCTTCAGCTTTCAAACAAGATAAGGAAGTATTAGCCATCTATTATTCCTTTCCTTGCAATGAAGAAGCAATTAATAAACTAAAACCTGTGGAAATAAGCAATTATCAGGAGGTCCTAAGCAAACAGTCCCAATTGTTCTTGGTTCCCTTGAAGCCCGAAATGGTTGAAATTTTTATGATTCCTACGGACAGAATGGCATTTATTCATCTGTTGAAGAGGGCTCGCCAATAATAAATCTCTCTTTGCCTGAGAAGTCCTTTATAACACTTGTTTTTTTATATCCCGCTTCATGCAGAAGTCTCAAAACATCTTCATAAATTGAAGGACCGCCTTCAAAAAACAATAGTACTTTTTGGGGATTGCCATACTGACTAATTATCTCACGATAATAATACAATGGGTCCGAGGGAGGGGCAAGCCACGCTTCCTGAGGTTCATACTGAATTACCGACCTGTCAACTTGATTGAGTTCTTTCGGAAGAACATAGGGCGGATTGGAAATAACAAAAGTTACTCTATGCTTCAGTTGGGATTTTGTCGTCTCAGAAAAACAACATTGGCAAATTAAGTTAACTTTTATGTTGAGTCTTTCTGCATTTTCCCTTATTATTTGGCATGCATATGGATTTCTTTCCACAAGCCATACTTCGTTTTCTGGAACATATTTTTTAATAGCAAGACCAATGGCACCAGAACCCGCACATAAATCCGCCACAACAAGATTTCCACCATATTCTTTAATTTTCTGAATTGCTAAATCTGTCAGTTGTTCCGTTTCTGGACGGGGAATGAAAACACCTTCCTTTATTCTCAGAGTCAGGTCAAGAAATTGCACTTTGCCAACAAGATATGCATACGGGTAGCCAATGGCAAGGGCATCATCAATTTTTTGCAATAGGAACCATTGCGAAATGCTGTCAGTGGCACGAACCTGAATGTCTTCCATTAGCCATCCTGCTGGAATGTTGTGTTTTCGGGAAATTTCACTAATGAATTCATGTGTTACTAGCTCAGACATTTTCTCTTTCCCTTTGCAACAGTCTTTTACGTATCTTTGTTATGTTTAGCTTGGAACAAAAGTAAATAGGCTGTATTATG